>DASWUO010000267.1:0-4635 GCA_036401615.1 Bacilli bacterium
TATACCCGGGCGCGCAGCTTCCAGCGTTGGTTGTTGTTATGATATTAGGCCCCCATGTGTAAGAGAAAGATCGACTGGTAGTCGTATTCACATAAGAGCCATTATCATAGCTGGTTGGACTGTTGCCCACACTCGAGAGAGGCAAGTTCCCTGAATACCCTCCACTTGAATACCATATTGAGCCCGGAGGGTAACTTGTATTCGAATAAATCGATGTATTAGCTCCTTGTGAATACGTATAAGTGTGAAGGTTCCAATTGTCAACAATCGGCAAAGTATTTAAATTGATCAATTTATTCGTAGTAGTGACCTTATTGCTAAGCATATAATTGGCTTGTGTGGGGTTAAGTGCGGCATCCAGCATAAAATAAACATCAACAAACGGCTTGGCAATGGGGTAGTCAATGTACAAATCACTGCTCGGTTGAATATTCTCAACTTCGAAATAATTCACTTGCGTGTTGAACTTATTTTCCGTTCCATCCAAGAATTCAGCTAAAGTTGCTTGATTGCTGGACTCAACCGCATAGGATTCCAGCTTGAACTTCCCTAACTTGCCGGCAGGGGTGGCATACTCCGACAAGGATCCGGTATAGATATCCAGCAGTTGATCATAGGATCCATTGTTGTCTGAGTCGTACCATACTTTTATAAATTTAGAGGCGATTTGATCCCCATCCGTACTAATCACATCATAGTGCAGACGTACTTTGTCACCTCTTGCCACTTGCACATCGAAAGGATGCAGGATAATCGCCGGCGGCTCATCCTTAAAAATTTCAAATGGCGTAACATACTCATCAGACACCCTGCCCAGGGAGTTAGTCGCAGTGATCTGCAGAGCGTAGATCCCCGGTGTTTTATACATAAATTCTTTGAGCATCGCAGTGTTGGTTCGCGTTCTTAGACTTAATCCATCCCCTTCCATCGTCAAGAATGTAAAAGTATAACTGATAGGATACACATCTGTTACATAAGGATCATTGGCTGATACTGAAGTGTTGGTTGCTGTCATCTTACGGTTTTGTTTCGGGATTCCCGTTAAATCCATCTGTACCCTCGGCTTGGTATCGTAAATTACTGTCCACATGCTGTAAAGGTATTCGCTGCCGTCTGGACTCTTCCACTTGCACACAATCTCGTGAAGCCCATGCTTCCCAACCCCGAAAATATATTGGCCGTTAAAGAAAGTATTAGCATTAACCGAAACCCCGTCAATCGTTACACTGCGGCTTGCATAACCTGTTGTTGCATCGCTGGCCGGAAAAGCCACAACGTCGTACCATCGGGCCGGAATATGCGGTTCGGGATCAATTAAGATGGGTGCTGTCATGGACTGGGTCACAATCACGGTCTGGCTATAGGTGCTGGTGCCCCCTGCCGCATTCGTTGCTTTCTGTTCGATAGAAAAAGTCTCGATAAGAGGTGAAGCAGATGGGGACCCGGTTGAAAATTTAGATTGGATAAAAGAAAACAGATCTGCATTAGCTGCTGCATCGTCCATTACACTCGTATGGTAGGTAAACGTTTGACTTATGCCTTGAGTAATCTTCAGTTCATATTTAATGAATTCAGCCGCCGTTGCATCTTGATAATCCAAAAGCGATGGCGTTAGATCCGCATACTCGGTAAAAACAATCGAACTGTTCACATTAAAGCGTGTACCCGGAGTCACCGCATTAAATTGCACAACAACCTGGGATTCATCATAAGCCGTTGCCCCGTTAAAATAATGCACAGTTGTCCGTGCCACCGTTGTATATTTATGGTCCACTGTCAGCATGCTCATCGGTACCGATAAATTAAACTTAGCTGTGCCTATGTTCTTGACGCTGTAAACCTGCTGTTCCGGTTCATTCCCTATGGAAATTGTCCAGTAATCTATATCTTTTCTTGTGTAATGTACAAGCGCTTTGCTCGGCGGAGTATAGGTCAGTTCATCTTTGAGTGTCCCAGTAACGTTGACTTTAACCTTTTGTATAGCTTTTCCGGTTTTGGGGATCGGTGCCGTTTCGTTTAGGGCAGCAGCAGCTTCCACTATGGCCGGATTCTTGCTTAGATGGGTTAATGGATTTATGTTAAAAGATTGATACCAGATCTTCCCGGAATTAGCCCTATGCCACATTGTGGCCTGCCCGGGGGTTCTTGTATCCGGGGCTTGGTTTATTAGGGTAAAACCTAATGGATTATTTTCACTAGTTGAACTTAAGGATGGATTCAACTTAATTCCGTTTTGTATTCCGAATCCTAAAGAAATTGATAGATGATCTCTAAATCTTTGATAATTATTACTTTCTGGATTATCATTTCCAAAAACTGCACCGGGGTTAAATGGTTTACTTGATACGGAGTTAGGTAGCTGTTCCCAAGGATGATAAATCCATCTTTTATCTACAAGCTTAGTCTTACTATTTACATCATTTTTAAATTGCAAGTTTATATACTTATTTCCATTTACATCATACCCATGATAACGGTATTCACCTGGATCTCCATATTTCGAATAATATCCCGTGCCTGCATTGTAGGTTGCAGAGTTATTTGGGTCTGATTGCGAGCCAACTTCAAAGTCATTGGCATCTGAAAATGAAAATATGCAACCATAAACTTTAATATTTCGTTCATACCACAATTTTTTATTGAGCTTTCCCTTAGATGTAAATTCGACAAAACCAGTTGGTATTGCGCCAGGGTATTCGGTATATTCATCACAAGGAGAAATAGCATTTGCAGTAGATAGTTCTGGTTTATTTGCAGATATAACCTCTAAAAGGAAGAGCATCGACAAAAACATCAAAAAGCACCGCTTCATTATTCTTTTCATTAATGCGGCAGTCTCCTTTACCTTTGTTCTGAAATGTATATAGTTATTCTTTCTGTACCCAATAGAGGACTCATTCTTACAGACCTCCCATTAATATTGTATTCCTCACCATCTATTTTTTCAGGATATACCTTTTTATATTTTCGTAAGTGTGCAAGAACCTTTTGGTTAAATACAGAAACTTCCTCTGTAAATAAGAAGTTTGTGATTGTGTCATATGCTTCTTTATGAGCTGCTAAAAATGATTCATTGATGTGTAATCCAAATTCATAAGTATCATCATGCTCCCCAATCCCAAACCCCATTTCTAATGGAGATACATTTAACCCTATATTATGTTGTGAACGTTTCTCATAATCATCAATGGTTACATCGTCTTTGTAAAATGAAAAATGCATCTTATTCCCACGACTAGCACCATCTGTTTTACTCCCAGCGATTTCAATTATTTTTGTTGCATCCAAAAACTCTTTTGTTTGAAAAACAACAATTCTTTGTGATCCATCTTTCCAAGTTAACGATGTATTAAATGTACCTGTTAAATCAGGCTTATATGGATTTCTTGTTTTTCTGTCTGACAGACTTTGCATTATGGTTATAGCTTCCGCTCTTGTAACAAACCGGTTAGGACGAAAAGTATTATCCGGATATCCTCTCAAAACTCCTTTGATTACAGTTTTTAACACATATTGATTAACACGTTCTGAAATAGCATAGTAGTCTGTTATACCATTTTTAGCTAACTCAACATATCTAACGCTGTCACTTTGTTCATAAAATGAAAGCCATTCATCTAATAAGAATGCTGCATTCTCTCTCGTTAATAACTTTTTATAATTTCCATCAAATATGCCATCACTTAATTTCAAAAATCCCATATTAATAGCCTGGTTAATATATGATTGTGCCCAATATTCTGTTTTACTAGATTTAAAATCAAATTTTTGACGAACTAACTCTGATTGATTATACAAATTTAAAGTATCCCACCATTTCGTGCTCCAGTCCCTGACCCCGCCTTCATAAATTTCCGTGTGGACCATGATCATCATGGTGATGAACTGGTCAGCAGTAATCACAGCATCGGGCCGGAAGGTACCATCGGGGAAACCCGAAACTACCCCCTTCTCTGCCATCTGATAAATCGCCGATTGGGCCCAATGGCTGTCCTTGATGTCGGAAAATTTCTTTACTGAAAGAGCTTCACTCGAGTAAAAATGAAAACCATTAGTAAACACAAGACCCATTAGACAAACGCAAATAAAAACAACTTTCTTCATCATAACCACACTTCCTCGCATAATTTAATAGATTCACTAATCGACAAAATAGGATTGGATATTTTTCCATTATTTTATATAAATCATCAGAAAAACTCAAGTCAAATAATAAAAACCATCCACATCGCGCGATTAGCGCATATAGACGGTTCTTCCGTTTATTGGTGTATTTAAATTTCTTGTTACTAAAATATCATAAAATCTAATGCTAGTCAAACAACCGCAATTGTTCCAGAAATTTAGGAATGGAAGAAGAGTGGTACATGATCGAGCAGAGCGTTATAAGCGGGGCGCGGCGGGGCGAATCTATTAAACCTTTGCAAATAAGCTCTCTTACGGACCTTACTTCTTTAGACTTAAAAAGATTTTTCGATTTAAGGTCCGAAGAAGACCCTAGTGTCAAAGACACCCTAGGCAAGGGATAGTATTACCGAGGTTAAGCATCTTTTTGGAACTTATTGCACAAAATTCTTATTAACTTTTCAATATAGGAATCAAAAAGGGACTTAACGTTTCTCCAAAGTTCATTAC
>DASWUO010000268.1:0-4527 GCA_036401615.1 Bacilli bacterium
ATTTTATACATTTCTTGCGATCCCCAATCCTTTAAAACAAATTTATGCCATTATACACCGAATAACTGATAAAGTCTTTACTATTATTAATCAAATGGCTAAGATAAAGCTATAGGCTTATTCTGGAGAGGAGGTAAACCGATGAAACTGATCAAAATTGGTCCTGGATTTACAGCTGAACATGAAGCGCAGACCGGTAAATGGTTTCCCCAGATTGAAGTGAACGGAAGTATGCATTATATGTCGAGTGAATCCCTCGTGGATCCTACTGCACGGATTGAATTAAACACAAAGCTTGAAGCCATGAAGTTTGCGGAAAAGGCCATTAGAGGCTACCACAGCCGAATCTTCAAGCAGGTCAGCAAGACGGACAAGCAGCCGTCAAGAAAGAGAATGCCCATGATGCGTAAAACATGCCGCGCCGCCGATTGTACTAACCTGGATTTCCGTTATGGGTTTTGTGAGAGCCACTGCAAAGAATTTAATTTAAAATAGCAGCGTTACCATTGACAGAAGGGCGAGAAGATAAGTTTATGGAGATCAAGACAACGATCCTTTCCATTGTGGTTCCTGTGTACAATGAGAGCTTGAATATCCTTCCCTTTCATAACAGGATGACTGTCCTATTAGAACAGTTGGGTTATTCTTATGAAATGATCTTTATTAATGACGGGAGCAAGGACGATACCTTGGTCCAATTGAAGCAGTTATTGAAGCGGGATAGCCGGGTGAAAGTGATTGATTTCTCAAGGAACTTTGGCAAAGAAATTGCCATGACCGCCGGCTTGCAGCTCTCAACGGGTGATGCGGTTATTCCAATCGATGTGGATTTGCAGGATCCGCCTGAACTGATACCACAGATGGTTGAGAAATGGCGCGAAGGCTACGATGTGGTATATGCCACCCGGGTTAAACGTGATGGCGAAACATGGGTTAAGAAGCTAACGGCCATATTATTCTATAAATTCATCAAAAAAATAACCAATATCAATATCCCGAAGAATACCGGTGATTTCAGGTTGATGTCGCGCCAGGTTGTGGATGCCTTGAATGATATGCCGGAGCAGCATCGTTTCATGAAGGGTTTATTCAGTTGGGTCGGATTTCGCCAAACCAGTGTCTCTTATTACAGAGAACCCAGACATAGGGGCACCAGCAAATATAATTATTGGAAGCTGTGGAATTTTGCCTTGGAGGGCATTACTTCGTTTAGTTTTTTACCGCTTCAGTTAGCAAGCTACATGGGGTTTGGGGTGGCTTTATTTGCTATCATTTACGCCATTTACATGGTAGCCACTACTTTGCTGCAGGGCAATCCTGTACCCGGTTATCCTTCCCTCATGGTAGCCATATTGTTTCTGGGAGGGGTGCAGCTGATGACTTTGGGAGTGGTTGGCGAGTATGTCGGCCGCATTTACAATGAAACGAAGCGGCGTCCCTTATATATCATCCGGGAAAAGCTCGGGTTTGATCAAGATGAATAATACCTTTACCCGATTCTTGACAGTCGGCCTCTTCAATACCCTTGTAGGGCTGTCCTCGACTTTTTTTATTCTTCATATTCTTGGATGGGGTTATTGGGTCTCGACTTGTTTGGGTAATATCATCGGAGCGGTGATCAGCTATTTGTTAAACCGGAAATTCACTTTCAGGAGCTCCTCTAAGTATAGACAGAGCTTTTGGAAGTTTGCCATAGTTATCTTAGTCTGTTATTTTTCTTCCTATTGGTTCAGTTTTTTCATGTCTAATTTACTGTTGAAAAGCTATTATATGCAGTTTACGAAAGATACCGTGGAGAATATTGCCGTTCTTGGAGGGGCTTGCCTATATACCTTGAGCAACTATTTAGGGCATAAATATTATACATTCAGAACTGTTACAACATAACGCCAATACATAACTTTCGGAACATGGGGGTTCGCCCGTGAATTTAATACGGTCTAATAAATTAATGCGGCTGAACAAATTAATAGGGCAGAACAAGTGGCTGATAGCCATTGTTATTTTCGGTTCCGCACTTCGTTTATTGTGGATTTATATGGTGGATACGCAGCCTATCTTTGATTTTAAGCATTATCATGATTTGGCTATGTCCTTATTAACTGTTGGCGACTATGCTATGCCGGAGGGCCTCGATTATATTAAGCAAAGCACGGCCTATATTCAAACGGGGGTTCATTACCCCACCGCCTTCAGACCGCCGGGGTATCCTTTCTTTCTGGTCCTGCTTTATGCTGTATATCCTTCGATTCTAGCGGCGAAAATTGCTAATGTCGGCTTGTGTGCTGTTTGGATGTTGTGTATTTATTGGTTAGGGAAGAGGTTTTTGGGTCATCGTGTTGGACTGGGGGCTGCCTTCCTCACCGCCGTATTTCCTCCTGCAGTTTATTATTGCAGCGTTGTGGGTACCGAGATTATTTCTGTTACCCTGCTGTTGATTGTGCTTTGTTTACAACTCTCCCATTTCGGCGGCCGCTGGGGGAACCCTTTGCTGCTTGGCTCACTTCTTGGATTTCTTGCTTTGGTTAAGCCGTATTTTGCCGTGTTTCCAGTGATTTATTTGGTGATTGCCTGGTGGTTGAGTAGGGAAGGTAAAGGGGTAAATCATCCTGCTGCTCCAGGAATGAAAACCATGGGCTTGTTAAAAGATTTCTTAAGGGATCTGTTAAGGTGGCTTAAGCCGGCTGCAGTTTCACTCTTATGTTTAGCAGGCATGATGGCGGTGGTGATCTCCCCTTGGACTCTTCGCAATTATGTCGCTTTTGAGCGTTTTGTCCCGATCTCCACGAATGGCAGTTTTGTTCTTTACCAGAATAATCATGACCTTAATGAAGGAAGAACTATGGATGTAATGCTTGTTCCGAATTCCATATTTAAGACGGACCGTATTTTGAATGCAGAGGGCGTTTATAACGAGCCGGATGCGATGAAGCTGGCCAAGAAAGAAGCTATGCAATGGATTGCATCCCATAAAGGAGAGTACCTTCTCCTGGGATTGAAACGGTTAGGACAGAGTTACTTTACCATAGGCATTGAGAGCTGGGGATGGTCGATGGCTACAGCCAAGCTGCGGTTTAATGAGAAGTATGCGGATCCCCTGATATTAGGCGCCCGAGCCTCCGGATTGGTTGTTGGGGGCGGCGGACTTATCTATGCAATATTGGTGATGTACTTCTATCTGCGACGCCGTCCGCTGAAAGTGCTGCACAAGATAAATTTGCTGTTTATTGTGTTCTTCACCTTAATCATCTTTGCAACAGAGGGGCAGCCGCGTTACATGTTTCCGTTATATCCCTTCTTTATTCTCGGAATTTGCTGGATGGTTGATCGTTTGGCCGCAGGGTTGGGTAAAGAGGGCCCTGTTGACAGTTTGGATATTACAACAGATGGTGATAAACTGGGGATAGCTGCCGAGAAATAAGAAAGGGAGATCATGAGTGCTCCACGTAAAAAGGATATTAGGGATGGTTGCGGTTTTATTCGTCTTGATTCTGGTGTTATCAAGCTGCGATAACGAAAAGACTCTTTCCAAAGATACGAACATTGACCAATCCAATAAAAATTCCGGGCATGGAGGTCAGGATAGGGATTCAGAAAGCGGTACGAACAAGGAAATTCCCGCTGATGGAGAGGTTGATGATGTTGAAGCCCCGCTAGCGCCTCTTCACTTCACCCGCTATGTACATTATGATCTCAAGAATCCCAAGATCAGTTCCGAAAACAGCCCAGTCCGCAAGTGGCTATCAGAAACCCAAGAAGTCACCATTCAAGAAATCGCAACAGATGGTGATGCCCATGGTAAATTGAAATCAATGATTTTTTCTAATAGCTTGCCCGATGTGATTACACTCCCCCGTGGACA
This sequence comes from Bacilli bacterium, assembly GCA_036401615.1. Taxonomy (GTDB): domain Bacteria; phylum Bacillota; class Bacilli; order Paenibacillales; family DASWUO01; genus DASWUO01. The sequence continues at coordinate 3,863 of DASWUO010000268.1, forward strand.
GGAGTATAACGAGCTTGTCCAACAAGGTAAGCTCGTTGCATTGGACGAATACGTAGGAAAATTTCCTAATATAAGAAGCCAGATTAGCGAAGAGACACTAAACCTGCTTCGATCAGAAGACGGTAAAATCTATATGCTGCCCAATTGGTTTATATCCGGGGCAGGCCGGGACAAAGGTCTTAATGGGTATGCCATCAACACAAGGATATATAAAGAGCTGGGCTCACCGCTCCTTGACACCTTTACCGATCTATATCATTATTTAATCCTTGTGAAACAAAGGTATCCTGATGTGATTCCGCTTCTGACGGGGGAAACTCATGACGGCAATATTCCGGCGCAGAATATCTTCTATACCGGGTTTGCCGAAGAACGAATACCCGAAATGACCCAAACCGACAGCTTAACCTCCTTTCCGGTTAATGGTGATCTGGAATCGATCTTAACAGATCCTGCCTTAACTGAGTCTTTTCTCTACATAAGCAAGTTATTCAGGGAACAGTTATTGTCCCCGGACGCTCTTTATCGGACTAAGAAACAAAACGAGCAGAGCTTAATTCGAGGCAAAGCTGCTGTGTATGTGGATTTTTACGTCCTGGACACGATCTCAAGAGTAAATAAAGCGATTTCGAATGACAATACCGAAGCCGGTTATGAAATGATAT
>DASWUO010000269.1:0-6932 GCA_036401615.1 Bacilli bacterium
TGATTGCGGTCATCATCGTCGTCATTCGCAAACACTGAAGCTGAACCGCCAAAAATCAAGGCTAACGTCAAACTCGCGATCAATACATTTCTAAATAAGCTTGTCTTCTTCATTCATTCGTCACTCCCGTTTATAGAATAGTAAGGCAAGGTTTCTTGCCCATCTGCCTATACCTTTCGAGTGTACTATTTATTTTTAGGGGGTAACATTCGGTTTAGTTTAAAAGAAATTCTTACGCTATCTTTCTCAAATGCCATATTTCCCACACCCAGTACGGACGGGAATAAGTCCGTTACGGGAATTTCAATGGATTGTATCATCAACCACGCAGTTGGCAGGACAAACCTTTTCACCTCTGTCCTCTGATATGCCGCGGTTACATTAGGATCGTTCCATGTCAGTTCAAAATAGGTAACCGTTCCGATATCGATCATATTCATATAAGAGAGATTCATATAGGCCGTTAATAGATTAGATTCCAGCTCAAAACGGGCCCCTTTAATTTGAAATTCCGGGGAAATGGCGTTGCTTAAGATAAGTTGTTTTTTTATAAGGTCCCCGACTTCTTGTTCAGTTAAGGTAATTTCAAATTTTCTCTTCTTCAGCATCTCGGAAATTTTCCCGGTAATGGACAAGTTAGAATAGGTTAAATCCAACTTTTCCTCAGGGTATACAAACCAGACCAGGCCGGCACCCAGCATAATAAGGATTATAAACATGGTAAAAACCAGCTTAAACAACCATCTCATCATAGTTGATCCTTTTTATTAGTAAGCCATTTGGGTGCACCTTTATTCTTACGATCCGCCAACCGATCCTTTTTAACCGGTTTTGGGGCAGTTACTGCTTTTTCCGGCCGTGAAGGTTTGGTTTGTGCATCAATGATTTGGCCTTTGACCATGGATTTAGACGCAATTTGGATCCCAAGGAATGTTTCAAATTTATGCATGATGAACGTTTCACGGCTTGTGATAATGGAAATGGCCGTGCCGGATTTCCCCATCCGTCCCGTTCTTCCTGCGCGGTGCAAGTAATGATCGGCATCTGTTGGAGGGTCGAAGTTAATGACGTGGGTTAAACCCTTGATATCAAGTCCTCGTGCGGCTACGTCTGTAGCAAGCAGCAGTTGGAATTTCCCTTCGCGAAATCCGTTTAATACCGCAGCCCTCTCCTGCTTATCGGCTTCCCCATAAAGGGCTTCAACCGATAAATGGGCATATTTAAGTTTAGCGACAAGCTCGGCCACGCTGTTGATCTGGTTGATGAAGACAATAGCCGATTTCGGATTGTAGTGGCGGACCACTCTCCGCAAAGTATCGATCTTGTCTCTTTCCTCACAAACAATATACAAATGCTCTAACGTATCGGAAGTCCGTTGAGCAGATTGAACTTGAATATTGATCGGCTCCTTCATCCACCGAAGCGCCATAGTCTGAATGGCTTTGGGTATGGTTGCCGAGAGGAAGATGATTTGACGATCCCGCGGCGCACTTCGGATAATATCTTCTACTTCCTTTAATGAACCAAGATCAAACACTTGATCCACTTCATCAACTGTGATGGATTTGATGTGGTGCATCTTTAATTTGCGTGTTCTGATCAGCTCGAGAATTCTGCCCGGTGTCCCAACTACAATCTGCGGGTGCAAACGGAGCTTCTCCAGTTGTCTGCTTATCGCTGTGCCCCCTATTAGACTCTGTACGATCACCCCGCTGCCGTCAACCAACTTCTCCGCTTCATGCAGAATCTGCATTCCGAGCTCCCTTGTAGGAACAATCACCATGGCCTGTATGCCTTTGATTCGTAAATCAATCTTATGCAGGACAGGAAGCAGATAAGCCAGAGTTTTGCCAGTCCCTGTTTGGGAAAGGGCAATGACATCCCGCCCGTCCATAATAACCGGAATTGCTTGCTCTTGAATCGGAGTCGGTTCGGTAATTCCCATGCCGCCCAGAAGATGTATGATATTCTCTTGAATGTGCAATTGGTCAAATGAAGAAGTCATAAATGTGAATCCTCTTCTCTATTCAGAATGCGTTATTTTCTGTTCATCATCTTATAAGTTAACTTTTCAAAAATACGCGGGAACAGCTGGTACAGTTTAATCCCAATGCCTGCAGTCAAGGGCAGGTTGATTTCCACTTTTTTATGGACAATCATCTTTAACACAGCGATAGCGACTTTTCTCGGCTGCAGCATGAACCAACGAATATTTCGCACATAGTGGCCGGATGGATCGGCTATCTCGAAAAAAGGCGTATCAATAGGACCTGGATTTACTGCCGAAATCATAACTCCCGTACCCGCAAGCTCCTGCCGGAGGCTGTTCGTAAATCCCAAGACAGCGTGTTTGCTGGCGGAATAAGAGGTAGACTTGGCTGTACCCATCTTTCCGGCGATCGAAGCGATGTTAATAATATGGCCCTGGCCCGCAGCCAGCATACTAGGGAGTACGGCCTGCGTGCATCGAACCGTCCCCATGAAATTCACATCCATCATTTCCTCAAAATGCGCTAATGGGGTGTCCGCAAATGAACTAAAAACTCCATATCCGGCATTGTTGATGAGAATATCGATCTTACCGTATTCTCCCAACACCTGAGCGATCCCTCGCTGCACTTGTCCCTCATCCGTGACATCAAGTACAATGAGGCTATACCTGCCTTGGATTTGGCTCCCGATAGCCTGAAGCTTCTCCAAGGAACGCGCCATTAAGACGGGGATCGCTCCATGCTCCGACAGCAGGATGGCCATTTCCGCTCCTATACCGCTCGACGCTCCTGTAATAGCAACGATCTTATGAGTCAACAAGATATTTTCACCTAAATTCCTTTTTAGAATGTACTCAAATTATGGTGCGGCTATGTACAAAAAAAATGAACAGCTTCAATCGCCGATCATCCAGGGTTTGCTATGTGATCAATACTTGAATTTCTAATTCACCAATGCCTTCCATCATCAACGGAATCGTTAATGCCTTCTTGGGAGTAAACCCTGCAGCCGCTGCAGCCTGGATAATCTTCGGCGGAGTGATGTCCACTCTAACACCTTGGTTGTACAGCATAGTACTGGCATTGCCGCTGATCATGTTGCTTAACTCGGATATCGCGCTTTGGCTCATATCATCCATCTCGGTGATTTCATGACCGCCCATCATGGCGGAAACAATTCTCAGCGCCACCTCTTCATGTAAACCAAACACAATATCCCCCTGCATCTGCCCGGTCATGCCGATCTGGATCCAGATATATTTCTCGACAAATTTAACATCCTTGATGCCCAAGGTTCCGGTCGTAGGCTTGATATTGATCACTTGCTCAATAACAATTCTTGCAGATTCCAGAAAAGGATTCAGATATTCCGCTTGCACTTATGTCCCGGCCTCTTTTCAGCAAGATTTGTCATGGAATGTATCGGGAATTGTCAAATAATAATTCATTATACTCAATTTTTATACACAAGTACATACTTATCCCGTAACAGATCAGGCAATTGTGCATTCGATGATTTGATATTTCTTCATACGCCTGCCAATTTCCTGAGTAAACTCATATCAATTTATATGTTTCCGGCATTAGGCTGAAAATTATGGATATTTTTTATTTCCCTCCTGTTCAGATCTAATATATAATATGGCTAACTACAGCCTAGGATAAAGCGGGGTAATAGTCCGGTGAAAAAACGCGGCATCGTCACAATATCAATCATGTTATTCTTGTTATCCGGGTGTTTTGAGCAATTGCCGGACCAGGAAGTTGCTTCAATACATAAGGAAACTTCACGGACGCCGTCGGACCCATCAGGCACAATGGGAGAAGCCAAGGTTGGAACTGCAGCGCAATCGGACACAACCAGGCTTCAACCTGAACAAGCAACGGTCAATTTTGAAGAAATTCTAGCTTCCCATACCCGCCTTAGACAAATTATGGAGCAGGTTATCAAAGATCCGGTTTATTTAACTTCTTCGCTTCGGGCAGAATTCACGCTGCTGCTTGGACGGATAGGTCCTTTTGCCTCAGAGGAGGCTTTGCAAAACTTCAAGGATAGTATGTCTGGTGTACTTACGATTTATAAACAGTATTTCTATGAGGATGCCTTGGCTTCCTTAAAATCCGGGGAATCAGTTAAGTCAGGGAGCCGTGCTGATTACGAGAAACATTTAATAGATTTGGGGGGCCTGGATGAGGGTCGAATAAAAGACAATGACCGAATCATTGCCCGAATCGCGGCTAAGCTTCCTATTCCATATAATGAAGAGGGCGGCATTGTGATTGACGAAGCCATCCTTCTAGTGTTGTTAGCCAACCAAATCAAGAGCAACCAACGGTTGGAAGCTTTGTTTGAAGAAAGCCTACTAAAGTTGAAAGAACAAAGTTCGTCCGAGACTGACTCGTCAAGTACACAAGATACACAGGAAGATGCGCCGGGCAGCAGCCCAACTCCTGCGGGTTTGTCCGAACCGACAGAAGCAAGTCCTGCATCGACCATTTTACCAACGCCTACGCCTGCACCAACATCAACACCAACACCTGAGCCAACTGCTCAACCGACAAACAAACCATCCTTCCAACAACAATCGGGCACGTTCGGACTGGGATCGTCTGCTGAAGAAGTAGAAGAGATCATGGGAAAACCCGATACCATCCGTAACTACAAATACGTTGGGGATGACTGGAAATATGGGCAATCCAGCGTTAGATTCGACAAAGACTTTAAGGTAAACGGATATATCAATGCAGACAATGATCTGAAAGTATGGATCGGCAACAAGACAGTTAACGCAGCACCTTTCTACAAAGGAGCTTCCCGGCAACAAGTCTTGGATGTCATGGGGACACCGGATGCGGTATATGACTACAAATCCGATGGCAGCAGCTGGTCTTATGGTGATTCGAAGGTAGACTTTAACACGAATGGCCAGGTCAAGGGCTGGATTAATTCGGACGACAACCTGCGGTTTACGAATAACCCTTAAATATTCTTTGGCGGGGATCTATAGTGTCTTATTCTATAGAAAAGACACCAATAATCTATCCGGCGGAAGTACAGTATCTTATTTTATCGAAACGGGACTACATTCTTTAAATTCGCTTGGAATAGCGGCCTACAGTTCTCCCTGAACCCCAAAAGAGGGTAAATCGAACAAATAACGCACCATAGTTCCGCGGCTGCATGCACTCACTTTATCCCCCTACGCCTTCAATCTGGTTCATCCAGTTATTTATAAGATCAAACACATCTTTCTGCTGGGGTTCGTTGTGAATTTCGTGGTAGCAGCCCTGTTTTATGTTACAATATTTTTATATCAAAGGGTATGGTGGAGGAAAATATAGATGCAGCAAAAATTATTATCCGAGGAGATCGTTCAGTATATCAGTGATGAGGTTATGAACCATTTCGACCTTGTCATCGCCGAGAGAGGATTCGATTATTACAGGCAGGGCAACGTTTATAATCTGGAGTATCTGGATAACAACCGGGTGATTGCTGCAGTTCAGGGGTCTCAGGAGTACGAGGTTACGCTGGATCTTGACTTTTTCTCCATAAGCCGTTGCAATTGCCCATATGGAGGATATTGCAAGCATATCGCTGCGGTTTTCTTCCACATTTATGCCAAGTACGGACGCCCCCGGGCCTTCTTGGATCAGTGGAGATATGCAAGCGCAGACAGCGGGGGGACGGCTCCCGAACCAAGGAAACCACAAGCGGCGCTGCCTAAAAATCCCGCATTTCAAACCTCCCTTGCCCCGCCTGCAGAAACCGCTTCGATCCAGGAATGGCTGCCTTATCTGGAACAGCAATATGAGAAATTCAGCAAACAAAACATAGCTAACGCCCACTATGCAGAGGCTTTTTTTCCGCCCGCCCTCTCCTATCTCAGCCAAGAGATGAAGTTGGATCATTGGCAAGACGAGCCTTTGAAGCTGTTGTTTAAAATTTACTCCATCTTATTTATGATGCAGAAGACGGAAAAGTATTTCGAGAACACCCAAACCTCCTACCAAAGCTATTACATTACCCGAAGCTACCACATGATAGGAGAGCGGTTTTTTCAAATTTTGCAGCAAAATGCAGATCCTTTATCTTCCCAAGAGTGGTCAGACAAACATATCCCCGTAGTCGAAGAAACGATAGGGTTACTCAACAACAGTATTTCCTACAAGTCTAAACCACTGATGAATTGGGTCTTGATCTACCGTTATTTATGGTTCACCGTATTTGATGTGCCCCGCCTGCTTGAACAAGAAGTCCGAAGGCTCCATAAAGCTCTTGCCGGGGAAGAATTATCCCCGCAACAGCGATATTTCTTCACGTTAGCTTCAGCGCACTTTCTGGTAGCAGAAGGCCACGATGAACAAGCGAGACGACAACTGGATACCCTTGCGGAAATGAAGATCAACGATTTTGTGATGTATCTCCATACATGGGCTGAAACTGAAGACTGGCAGAGGCTGCTCGATTGGTTGCGCTGGTTGAAACCTTTGACGGCGCAAGCTTCCCAAGATGTTTTCTCCATGATCGGCAAGTTTTGGTCTCTTATCTCGATACATCTCGAATCGGATGAAGAATGGTTTGAACTTCTGGTTTCCTTGCTGCCTAAGAATACTAACCAGTTTATCGATTATTTGTTCCGGTCTAAACGTTATGGTCAATGGGTGAGCTTTCACTTGATTAAAGCCATTTCCCCTGCCGATATGCCGAAGGTACATTTGAAGCTGATTGAAGCCGAGGACACAGCCAGCTTGCTTCCCCTCTACCATCAGTCCGTGGAAAGAGAAATCCTGTTGAAGAACAGGCAAGCCTATAAATCGGCCATTCGCCTATTGAAGAAATTAAAATCTTATTACAAAAAACTTAAAATGTCCGATCGCTTCGAGCACTACATTCATCGGCTGGCTCTGCAGCATCATCGCTTGCGGGCCTTTCAGGAA
>DASWUO010000270.1:0-4657 GCA_036401615.1 Bacilli bacterium
TCCCTTCCCTTGCACGAAATAGTTGTAAACATAATAGCAGTAATCAACATGATTATGGAGAATCTTCTCAATTTCTTTGTCTCCCTTTCTTAAAGCGGAAAATTCACGCGGGCTAACCTTTCAGTCCAGTTAGTGCGATGCCCTCTATGAAATACCGTTGACTAAATATATAGGCGATAATAACCGGTGCAACTGAGATCACAGCGCCAACCATCAGCCGGTCATATTTCGTAACATACATTCCTTGGAATGTAGCTAGACCCAAGCTAAGCGTCTTATATTCATTGGATTGAATCATAATAAGCGGCCAGAAGAAATCATTCCAAACAGCCATAAAGGTAAAGATGAATAATGCTGCCATCGCCGGTTTCATCATCGGCATCAGGATGCGGTAATAAATCCCGAACAGCGAACAACCGTCCATGCGGGCTGCTTCGTCCAGCTGCGTTGGAATGGTCATAAAGAACTGTCTCAGCAGGAAGACACCGAACGCATTCCCGAAAAACCCAGGGATAATCAACACGTAATAACTGTCAAGCCAACCCAGGTTTTTCATCAGGACAAATAAGGGAATAATGGTCACCATGCCTGGAACCATCATCGTAGCCAGTAAAATTTTGAAAATCAGGTCACGGCCGGCAAAATGTATTCTGGCGAAAGAATAGGCCGAAAGCGAACAGAAAAGAAGAACTCCAAACGTTACGCTAAAGGATACGAAAAATGAATTAAAAAGCATCCTTACAATCGGAATCATTTCTGTAACATAAACATAATTTTCCCACATTAACTTCTTTGGTATAAAAATGGGCGGCGAAGAGAAAATCTCATCAGGCGCTTTCAGTGAAGTTATAATCATCCAATAAAAAGGGAATATAAATGTGATTGAGCTTAGAATTAATATGATATGGGAAACCACATTGCTCAGGGAAAGCCGTTTCCCCCCCGAAATCAACTTTTCCATTGGTATCACCTAGTCCATTTCGTAATTTATTCTTTTACCGAGAAACTTAAACTGAAACAGGGTAATCATAAGCAAGATAAGAAAAACCACCCAGGCGAGAGCTGATGCATAGCCCATATTAAAAAAGTTAAAAGCATTTTGATAAAGCCAGTAGTACACTACCCTCGTGGAATCACCGGGGCCGCCTTTCGTAACGATATATATGAGATCAAAAACCTGAAAAGAGGCCAGGATGGACATTACTGTGACAAAAAATAGGGAGGGTGTAATGAGTGGAATCGTAATTTTAAAAAGTCTGGCAGCTTTCCCGGCACCGTCTATTCTGGCTGCTTCATACAAATGAGACGGCACACCTTTCAATCCGGCCAGGAGTATAACCATATTGAAGCCGATAGATTTCCATATGCCAATGATGGCAACAGAGGTTAAGGCAAATCTTTCGTCGCTAAGCCAACCGATGGAGGGGATGGTCAATAGATTCAAAAAATAATTAAGTATACCGACATCTGTATTAAATACCCAACGCCACACCATTCCGATCGAAACCATGGAAACGATAACCGGCAAAAATACAATGGCACGATATATAGTAACTCCTCGAAGAGCCTGATTTAGCAATAGAGCGAAAAATAGAGAAATCGCGATTCCCATTGGTATGGATAACACCGAGAATATCACTGTATTTTTTAGTGAAACCCAAAATTGCTCATCCTGCATCATTTTCTGGGTATAGTTTTCGAGTCCGATAAATTTAGCCGGATTAATTAAATTCCATTCCGTGAAGCTTAAGTAAAACGAATATACGATAGGAAACAATAGAAATACCATGGTTGACAGGATAGTCGGCATGATAAATAAATATCCGGACAAGGTGTCTCTTCTTTTCATAAGCTTCAAACTGTTATTATTCTTTATCATGCTAAACTCCTTTTTATCAACATACGTCCAGTTGGCGGGTAAACATTCAGGAATAGATTGGATGAGCCAACCTATTCCTTGAATGTTCTCCATCTATTCAACTAACCTATTAATAAAATGTATTCATTACTTCGCAAGCTCAGCATTTCCTTTTTCGACCACATTCTTGGCCGCTTGTTCCATGGATTGTTTATTCCGGTATCCTTCATCCATCTCTTTAGGGAAAATTTCATCCATTGTTTTCGACCATTGCGAATGGAAAGGGAAGTTTCTGGTATTATTCATTTCGTCAAGATAAATTCTTATATGATCATTCGATTCATTGGGCAGCAACCACTTGCCTTCTTCAGCAACAGCTTTGAGAACAGGCAACCCTAATCCGGTGGCGGCATTAATGCGTTGTCCTTCTTCAGATGTAACAAACTTTATAAATTCCCATGCTTCTTTCGGATGTTTTGTTGTTTGCGGAACTGCCAGGGTTACGAAAAATAATGGTGATTTGGCGTCCACTGCATCCTTCGAAGCTTTAGGAAACGGCACAACACCCCAATTTGCCTTAAGCGGCTTTGTGAAGAAAGCAATCCATCTTCCGCCGGAAAGCATCGCCGCTTTTTGGGAATTGTAAATGTCTGTATTGCCTACACCCATGCCCTGCAGACCATCCGGAGTCGGCGATACACCGCCATTTTTGTACATTAAATCTTTAAACCAGTTAAGCGCTGCTACTACAGCCGGATCATCGAATGTAAATTTTTTGGCATCATCGGTCATGATGGATCCACCGTTTTTATAAATCGCAGTAATCGTCGGCCCCCACCATAAATCTTGGGCGAAACCATACTGTGTTGTTTTTCCATTATCATCTTTAATCGTTAAAGCGCGGGCTTTCTCTTCAAAATCAGCCCATGTCCAATCTGGTGTCGGATAAGCTATTTTGGCTTTGTCGTATAAATCTTTATTATAATAGACCATATAAGGTGTAGCGTCTTTCGGGAAGGCCCATAAATTGCCGTCATCTTGGCCAACAGCTTTAAATATAGATGGGTAATACGCGCTGAAATCAAGATTATCTGTTTTGGCATATGGCATTAAATCCAACAGAGCACCTTTGTCTACAAGACCCTGCACCGTTGCTTCCCCAATATAGAACACATCAGAAGGGTTGCCCCCAGCAATTTGAGTAAGCAGGGTAGGAAAGTAATCCGCTGCAATGTGCTCGAGTTTTACTGTAATATGAGGATTTAACTCTTCAAATTTAGCTTTTAATTTCTCTTGAACTTCTATTTCCTCCGGCAATCCCCAGAAGGAATAACGAATTTCTACTTTCTCCGGTGCAGGTTTTTCCTCTAGCTCTGCCTGGCTCTCAGTTGCCGCCGGTGCAGGAGCTTCGTTTGCCGATTCCTTTGCTGAACAAGCGGTCATTACAATCAAGACAAAAACCATAACCAAGTAAAGAAAAGATTTTGTTCCCTTTGTCACTTTATACATGTGCACTCTTCCCCTCTAATAGATTAAATAAATTTTTCCTTATGAACAAATCCTTTGACCGGCGAAGCTGCATCACCTCCTAAAAAAATCGCAGTGCGGAAATCTTTTAAAACTAAATTACTTCCAAATCATCCTTACCCGGCAGTGGTTCGAAAGGATGATGAGGCTCGGACTGATACCAACAGGCTACGGAAGAAATATCGTCCTGAAGCGGCAGATACCTTCCCTTGGAACGCCATCCCAAAGCTTGAATCGTTACTTTTAAATCATCTTCGAATCGAATCGGATCCATTACATGCCAACGATACATGCCAAAGCGCTGCTGAGCACGGTATAACCCATCCGGCTTTATAACTTGATGCATACCAAGGAAAGCGGTAGAGTAGGTGCTATACTGTCCTATGGGCTGCTCCCAATTCCAGGCACCGCCAAAATAATCTTCTGTGCCTGTACCGCAGATGGTCGGGAAATTCTGATCGCCATCCATGTAAAACTTAATTTCGCCTTCACCCCACCAGTTGTTGCTGTTCACTTGCCAAGCCAGATAGGTGCCTACATAATGACCACGGCCTTTCACACCATCCAGGATGGTATGTATATCTTTATACTTGACGGGATGGCTGCGATGCCATTTGGCATGGAAATAAGCAACATCTTCAGGCACTTCAGTGAGAATGTAATTGATTTGATAGTAAACAATAACATCTTCTTCAGAAATATTCTCTAACGTCATTTTTGCCGATTTGCGGAACGGCATTTCCCAGTAGCTGTTCATTCCACCCGCTGGATTTACAGTGATCGGAATGGAGTTCACATCGCTTCGCTCACACCATCCGTTGCAGAAAAAGTCTCCAACAGGCACTTCTATGGAGGGGTGCTCCTCCCCGTCCCAATATACCCTAAGAATCAGTGTACGCCATGCATTAGGATGGCAAGTTAACCAGATGTGCTGAACGGCCCCGGATTCTTGAATATCCGCGATCATAAAAGTAGTATGCTTTTCGATATTTACGGAAGGCGATATTTTCCAGCCTTGACCTAAATCACGGGCACAAATGGCTCCTGTTCCTTCAGTGGCCATACCTCCCTTACCTTTTTCGCCTGTGAAATTCTCCGGGCTGATTGAACGGGTTTTCGCCGATGATAAACGAGAAAGATTGCCTAAACCCATTCCCAAACCATTAAACATTTCAATTCCTCCTATATTATTTAGAAATTATATAACTAAGATTGTTACTGCATTTTTATTCATAAATTTATGGCAACGATTACAAACCCTATTCTATCAAA
>DASWUO010000271.1:0-2244 GCA_036401615.1 Bacilli bacterium
CGTTCCCTGAAAAATTCCAAAAAGGAGTCCCAGCAAGAAAGACCCGCTGAGGTTTATTGTCAGTGTACCATACGGGAAGGCTGATGAAAATCGGATTCCTATTAGATTTCCTATATAGGATCGACTAATGGCGCCAAAAAATCCGCCTAAGCCCACTAAGCAAACATTCCATAACATCATAAAGGTTTCTTTCCTTTCAAAGGCAATCTGTACCATCGATGTTGGACCGAATAATAACCTAACGATGACAACAATAAACCGCCCCATAAACTTGTCATAAAATAAAGCAAGGCCAACATTTCCAACCCTTGCTGCAATAACACTACCGTTTCCATACTGAATGCCGAGAAAGTAGTAAAGGAACCCAGAAGCCCTGTTCCAATCGCTTTATACCATAGCGGAGAGAGGCGGGAGCAGGTTAAATAGTAATATAGCATTCCCAATAAAAAACTGCCTGATAGATTAATCAACAGTGTATCAATAGGAAAAGGGGTCATCCAGTGAAGTTTAATTCCTTCACCCGCTATATACCTTAAAACTGACCCTACGACACCCGCTAAACCAATAACCAAATAAATCATAGCATTACTCCCAAGCTTGGAATCCCTAATCATTTATTATATACTTAATTCCATAAAAATCTAATACAAAACCAAATTGGCGGAGGTTATATTCATAAATGAACATCATTGAACCGGAACAATTGAAAGAAAGATTAAGCAAGGGAGAACAAATTACAATTATTGATGTGAGAGAAGATGAAGAAGTGGCTATGGGCATGATTCCCGGAGCCATCCATATTCCCATCGGCCTTATACCCGAAAGACTTGATGATATATCCAAAACGGAAGAAGTCGTTCTGGTTTGCCGCAGCGGTCACCGCAGCGGAGTAGTGCAGGAATATTTAGAGCGTAATGGTTATACGGGATTGAAGAATATGGTCGGCGGCATGCTGGAATGGGAAACCCTCTAGTCTAAGGCTTCCATACCATTAATAATCATCTCCACTATAGTATCTTTGGTCAATTCAGTTGTATCAATCTTTAGATCTGCAAAGTCATAAGCATGTTTCCTATGCTCCAGCAGGATACCCACCCTTTCATCCACATTTCCCTGAAGCAACGGGCGGTTATGATCAAGCTTCACCCTGGCAATAATCGTTTCTTTTCGCGCAGACAGAGCTATGACATAACCGTTCTTTAGCATCTTGTTTCTATTATCCTCGGCTAATACAGCCCCTCCTCCTGTTGCAATTACCTGTTTGTCCTGTTCCATTACTTTGTGAATCACCTGACTTTCTACCCTGCGGAAGTAATCCTCACCCTTCGAACCGAATAAATCTGGAATACTGATTCCTTCCTGTAATTCAATCAAATGATCGATATCCAGGAACGGCCAAGCTAAGCGTTTAGCTAAGAGGTGTCCTACGGAAGATTTCCCGGTTCCCATAAAACCAACCAAAACAACGTTTTTTCGTTTCATCATAACACCTCTTCTGCCAGTTCTATTTCTTCAGGTATAAAATAGTAATAAACTGCGTAATGATAGTATGGTGTCCTCAGATCAGAGTGACCATTACTTTAGGACTTGGAGGAAAAATAGTGCTGCCTGCCCAAACCGCAAATCCCAAATACAGTAAGTTTAAACAAATCCTTAGCCCGAACCATACACTTCTGAGAGAAGATATTATTTGGGTTTTGGATTATATTAAAGAAAAGGTGGCCGAAGGAGATCCGCTGCTGCTTGACCTCCCTGAACCACGTTTACTGAAAAATTTTCATTATTTTGCCAAGGTTGCCTTGTTGCTTATTCACAAAAGACAAATCATTGAACCCGATCAACTCAAGCAATGGTTAGCTGAAGCTGCGTTTGGATTAAACTCTATTGTTCATCCATCCAGTTGAAATGAAAGGTTCCCTCTTGATCCGTACGTTTAAATGTATGCGCTCCGAAATAATCCCTTTGAGCCTGCAATAAATTGGCAGGCAATCTTGCTGTTCGGTAACTGTCATAGTAGGCAAGAGCTGCGGAGAAGGCAGGTACAGGGATACCCCAACTAACTGCAATCGAGACAACCTTTCTCCAAGCATCCTGATAGTTCACAATAATATCTTTAAAATACGGATCAAGAAGAAGATTCTTCAGCCCTCGGTCGCGATCATAAGCATCTTTGATATTCTGCAAATACCTTGCCCTGATAATACAGCCGCCCCTGACGATCATAGCAATGCTGCCATAATCTAA
>DASWUO010000272.1:0-17028 GCA_036401615.1 Bacilli bacterium
AACGATCTTGGGTACTTGCCAAACCACCGGGTGGACCTTGATCTGGCCGCCTAACCATTGCTCGGTGATCCTCCGGAAAATCACCGGATCCCCGCTGCAGAAAAATTGATGGATCGGCTGTTCATCCGCACGGGCCAACTGCCCATGATGAGACAGAATCGTACTGATCTCCCGGGCTGACTCCTCCGCTGAACTAATAAGTGCAACCTGGGATCCCATAACTTCGCCGATCGTATCCGTTAGAAACGGAAAGTGGGTGCAGCCCAAGATAAGGCAGTCAATCGGCTGGTTCTTTAAACCCGCGAGGGATTCTTCGACAATGGATTTAGCTTCCGACCTGTGGAACAATCCCTTCTCTACTAGAGTAACAAGGTGAGGACACGCCTGACTGTATACCTTAATGTAGGGGGAAATTTGATACAACGCTTGATCATAGGCCTTGCTGCGAATAGTTCCTTCCGAACCGATGACGCCAACAACCCCTGACCTGGTTTTCTTGATAGCCGCTCTTGCACCCGGATGAATCACACCAACTACGGGAATGGAAACCCTTGCGCGAATGTCCTCCAAAGCTACAGCTGTAGCAGTATTGCAGGCAATGACGATCATCTTCGGTTGAAATTGCACCAGGTAATCGACAATTTGCCGGGTAAACTCCAATACTTCCTCCGGGGTTCGCGGTCCGTAAGGTGTTCGGGCGGTGTCCCCGAAGTAGATAATTTTCTCTTGCGGGAGCTGCCTCAGAACTTCCTTGGCCACCGTTAAGCCGCCCACGCCGGAATCCAAAATTGCTATAGCCTGCTGCACTTGCACACCGCTTTCTGTGTATGTTGTGGATCATCATGGGTTTATCAACTTGTTGCTACATGTATAGATTATGATGACAGCCAACTTTCGTACCTATGCATTTGCCCGTTTTGCCGCTTTCCAAATCATCAATTGAAGAATCGTAATAAGCATAAACGCTGTCAACGCCAGAAAAGGAATCGTGATAAAACCAAGCCAATTAATCCACTCATAGTCACAAGGAATCGGCCCGCAGGTTGTATTGGAGGATTCAATCCAAGTTGTCTTCTCCATCAGGTAATGATAAAGAGAAATGCAGCCCCCAATGATCGTCATCGGCAGGACATATTGGGCTGTACGGTATTCCTTCTTCGCTGCCGCAATGCCCAGAATAATCACCAAAGGATACATCATGATCCGCTGGTACCAGCAAAGCTTACAGGGCAAATAACTGGCGATTTCTGAAAAATAAAGACTTCCTATCGTTGCGATAAACGCAATCACCCAACAAATATGCAATCCGTGCTCTAAAATAAACTTGTCCCTTCGCATCTTTCAAGAACTTCCTCCCTTCCATAAAAAAAACCTTTTCCCCTACTATAGCAAAATATTTCTTGTCTGAACACAGCCTTATATATTAAACTAAATAAAGTAACCCGCAAGGCTACTAGGAACGTAGCCATTCATTCTCGTTTGGAGTTGAGCCAATGCAGAAAATCCCCGTAACCCGGGACGGCAAAAGAGGGTCGGAAGTTCTCATAATAGATTCATTGGATGTAGTTAGAATTGATAAGATCCAAGACCGCAAATTTATAATACATACGTTAGACGAGCAATTTTATCTGGATCTATATTTTGACAGTATTGAGGAATGGTTGTTCGAAGACGGTTTTCGTTTGTTGGACAGCTCTAATATTGTGAACATGAACCATATTACAGAATATGACCAGAAGAAGGGCATTGTCTATTTGGGCGATGCCCGTAACCGAAAAGCCAAAACAGCCTCTGCAGCAAGCATACATAAGGAGCATATTGAGAATATCATTGAAATGCTCCAGGATTCAAAGAATAGAACAACAAAGTGGGGATATGACGATAAATTCCTGGAAGAGAAGGCCAAGCAGTATCCACTGCAAGAACACGAAGAGTTGTTTCTCCGTTCTTACGCAACGATTCGTGCCGTAAACGAACGCAAAAAAGCGGAAGAGAAGATCAAGCATATGGCGTACCATGATGCCCTTACGAATCTTCCCAACCGGCTGTTGTTCCATGAGCGGCTTAATGAACTCTTCTTGGATTACAAGATTAACGGTAAAAGCATTGCCGTGATATTCGTGGATGTGGACCGTTTCAAGATCATCAACGATACCCTTGGCCACGATTCGGGCGATGATTTGCTGAAGTATTGTGCCCAGAAATTGGAGTCTTATGTTCGTCCGGGGGATATGGTCGCACGCTACGGCGGGGATGAATTTATCATCATGATGACCCAAATCTCCCATATTGATGAAGTGACCAGCTTTGCCAAGGGCATTCCCTGTCTATTCAGTGAACCTTTCATGTGCGATTCCCAAGAAATATATGTTACCGCCAGTTTGGGGATTAGCTTATACCCTGAAGATGGCGCAGATACCAACAGCCTGATCAAGAATGCGGGAATGGCTGTGTATCGCGCTAAGGAAAAGGGAGGCAACACCTACCAAGTGTATTACAAGGAAATGAACAACCGCTCCATTGAACAGTTAACCCTTGAGGTTAATCTTCACCGGGCGCTGGACAGGAAAGAAATTGTCGTTTACTATCAGCCCATTCTGGAGCTTGAGACTGGGGCAATTTTTGGAATGGAATCCCTTGTACGTTGGGAGCACCCGGAAATGGGTATGATTCCACCTTCGGATTTCATTCCATTGGCCGAAGGTACCGGTCTTATTGTCCCTATAGGCAACTGGGTTATTAAGCAAGCTTGTTTGGATAATAAACATTGGCAAACCATCAGCAAAAATCCCCTGTGTGTTTCCGTCAATATCTCTGTAATCCAATTCCAGCAGCCCGGCCTTTACCAATTCATCTACGATACTTTGCAAGAAACCGGCTTAGATCCTAGTCTGCTGTGTCTTGAGATTACGGAAGGCGTGGCTATGAAGAATGTCTCTTACATTGTCGAAACCCTCAATGAAATCAAGCAGTTGGGTGTCAAAATTTCTATCGATGACTTCGGGACCGGTTACTCGTCACTCAGCTATTTGAAACGATTCCGGGTGCATACCTTGAAGATAGACCAATCCTTCGTAAATGATGTTACTTCCGATGAAGATAACGCAGCTATTGTTACCGCTCTAATTGGCATGTCCCATCAATTGAAAATCAAATCATTGGCCGAAGGGGTAGAAACCCTGGAGCAGTTGGAATTTCTCAAATCTCGGGGCTGCAATCAAATTCAGGGGTACTTGTTCAGCAAACCTCTGCCGGCCGCTGAATTTGAACTGTTGATTAAAGAAAACCGCAACCTTTACGACCCCGGTTGATCCCCTCCTTTCTATAAGCGTCATCAATCCCCCTGCTTCATCCTTATGGGAGGTATCCCCTTCACTCAGAACCCCGCTAGAATGTTCCACTATCCCAATTATGATTAAATAAGAGCAATGTCGGGGGAAATTATTTTACATTAAAAAACCACCTTCACTGCCACAAAGGCAATAAGATGGCAACAAGACAGCAACAAGATGGAATCTAATCAAGAATCAAAGTTAAGACAGGTGTTAGTTTGGCAGGTTAGAAGAGTTTGTCGAACCCGGAGTGGTTTCTGCGGGTGAGCCGCTGGCTGTGCCAGCAGTACCGGTTGTGTTTGCATTTCCGGAAGCTGCACCCTCTGCGGCGCCGTTTCCTCCAACATTCGTTGTGTTGGATCCGGCACCCGATGAAGCTTGTTTATTATTCTCTCTCCATGCTTTGACTTCATCCGTAACAATTTCAACGACTTCTTTGGCTTTTTCTACCCAATCGGTGGTCTGGGCTGTGACGGTTTTGGCAATTTCTTGGCTTCTTTGGCCAACCGCAGCGGCGATCTCTTGACTTCTGTGACTAACGGTTTGAGCGATTTCCTGGCTCTTCTGGCCCAAAACCGCAGCAAGTTCGTTGGCGTTGTTAGCCATCAATTTGCTTTTCTCCGTTAAATTATGCGCGATGGCTTGTGTCTTCTCCGTAACTTCACCTGCAAATTGTTGGGTTTTCTCGCTTGCATTCTGATACTGCTGGGAAATATCTGTACGAAGTTCTTTCCCTGTTTTCGGAGCAAGCAGCAACGCGGTAACGGCACCCAGTAAACCTCCTACAACGGCTCCCAACAAAAAATCCTTACCATTCATGTTATTATTGTTGTTATCGGACAATTGGATCATCTCCTCTATTCTGGTTCCGGCCATCCTAAGACCCGGTCTTGTTGTTCCTGCTAGCTTGCCACTTTAAGTACCGGTTAATGGCAAAGCTCACCACACCTATTGTTTCCACCAGTATGTTTTCTTTCCTGTGCACAGCTTCATTGACCGAGTGGGTTAAAGTTTGCGATACCGCTGTTGAAGCTTGCCTAACGGAAGAAGTCACCTCATGTACGGCCTCGCTCACATCTTGGATGGAACGGAAGATCGGGTCGGCTGAATGAAGTTTACCTTGAATGTTGGCCACAATTTGGTTTGTGTTCTGCATCAGCCTCGTTGACTCCTTGATAACATCCTTAGCATCCTGCCGGATCTCTCTTAAAGTATCATTCGCCTGATCCAAAGAAGTTCGTACTGATTTAAGCGTGACAATCCCATAAATCACTAGTGCTGCAAAAGATACTGCAATTAAGGCCACACTTATTTCTATGATCACAACACCCCTCCTAAAAGTTTTTTCGGTCTAGCTGAACGAATGGCCTTCTGCCTACTATTATTATAAGCTATTTTTAAGCCAAATGACACTAATCCCTTAAAGAAATGAGGAAGTTGTTTACGGATTGTAGTATACTTAGCGTGGGTTTCACGAAATTCGACAAATTAGGAGTGTTTATGGCATGAATCAACAACAAGGTCTTCAACAAATTGAAAAAACAAGAATTATTGCTATTCTGCGCGGTGTACCGGCCAAGGATATCAGCCAAACGGCACAAGCGTTGTTAATGGGCGGCATCAAGGTTATCGAAATTACTTTAAATACACCCGGTGCATTAAACATGATACGCCAGCTTCAGAAAGAGCTTGGCGATCATATGTACATAGGAGCAGGAACGGTTTTGGATCAAGAGGATTTACATCAGGCTTTGGAGGCTGGAGCTTCTTTTATTGTTTCACCCAATACGGACGAACAGGTCATTGAGCACGCTGTAAAGCAAGGCGTACCGATTTATCCCGGCGCCATGACGCCAACGGAAATCGTAAAAGCCTGGAAAGCCGGAGCTGCAGCTGTGAAAATTTTTCCAAGCGCAAGTCTAGGACTGCCTTACCTTAAAGAACTGCAAGGTCCCTTGGGCGGCATTCCCATGATCGCTGTAGGCGGGGTTGAGGTCAGCACCCTGCAAGATTACCTGAAAGCCGGATGTTACGCCGTCGGCATTGGCGGCAGCCTGATCAATCTGGCTGAAATCGCCAAGGGCAATTATTCCTTTATCAAGGAAAAAGCCCGCCAGTTCACGGAACAGACTAAGGCTTATCATGCTTCCCTTTAATCAGGTAGACGCATTTTTTGCCGCCATTGGCTAGGCATTCTGTTCGTACCACATCGGTATCCAACAAGGTTTGGAATAAAGAGAGCTCGCATTGGCATGCATGGTTATATTTGTTGGCCACCTGGGAAATAGGACAGTTGTATTCCTGAAAAACATAGTTTCCGGATGCATCCTCTTCCCATTCCACCATATACCCGCCGGCATTCTGAATATCGGCCAAGGCGGAAACCCGCTTAGTCAGGTCATCGCTGTCCATTCGATCTTTATATTTGTGAATCAACTTCTTCTTCCTGCTGTCAAACAGCTTGCCGACCAGATCCGTGCCGTCTTGTTCATCCAATTCTTCTAACAAATCCAGGGTTAAAGTATGGTAGTTTTTCGGGAACATGTCTTGGGCAAGGGGAGTTAATGAATAATTATGAGACGGTCTTCCCATAGCTTGGCGAACCAAGATTGACGAAATTAAAGTGTCCCGCTCCAAGGTATTCAGATGACGGCGTACAGCCATTTCTGTTATACCGAGTTGCTTGGCCATTTCGTTCACACTTAAAGGGCCTTTGGTTTTGAGCATGGTTAGGATGACTTTTCTAGTAGAGGAATCTTGGTCTATAGCCACGATGTTCACCGCCTTTACAATAATTTTACCTCTATTTTTATAATTAGTAAACTTTAATGTATGGAAATAGCGGGCATCCCTCTGCAAAGGATTTGCCCGCTGCTATGCTTGAAGCGTTTATTTATTTTTTTGAGCGTTTATTTTTGCGTTTTAACCAGACGGTTATAATTACGAAGGCCAATAAGATGACCAATACGATTGTCATAGCTTCTGACATATCCTCGCCCATTCTACCTCACCCGCTCCTTTATTCAAAGTCGACGGAGACTGAGGACTCAACAACCGTCTTCATATGTTTGATTACTTCTTCATGGGCAGGGTGTGTGTTGTAGGTTTGCAAATCTTCCCTGGCGGCAAACTTGGTGACAAGAGCTAAATCATAGGATCTCTCGGAATGAAGCACATCGATGCCCACTTCCAGATGGAGCAAAACCGGGATTCTGTGGATCATGCCCATCAAGATCTCCTTGGTATTTTCGATATTTCCCGCACTGCGGTCAGACAATTTAAACAGGACAATATGAGTAAACAATGAACATTTCTCCTTTATACGGCAGCTATATTTTACGACAAAACTTATTATACCATAAAACGGAACCAAATCGCCTGATCGATTGTCTATTCCTTGTATAAGGGGAGTGATGCTGTGTTTGCAAGAGAAATCAGGAGCCAAGAGGAAGTCAAGGTTTATCTGTCCGCCAAAGGGCAAGGAGTTGCCGGCAAGATCACGGGGTTCAATGAGTCCAAAAAAATTTGAATTCTCAATCATAATTTGCTTATGCCTATTCGGATGATCTGGAAGATTGAATTGGCAAGCCGTCACCAAGTGAACAATCCCGGTTTACCGTCCAATGCATCCATATTGGTGTTGTAAAGAAAATAGCCTGCAAATCCATAGGATCTACAGGCCAAAGTATATATTAATAAAAGGGGGTATAGTTATTATAGTCGG
Source organism: Bacilli bacterium (assembly GCA_036401615.1). Lineage (GTDB taxonomy): Bacteria > Bacillota > Bacilli > Paenibacillales > DASWUO01 > DASWUO01. Next base: position 7,057 of record DASWUO010000272.1, read on the forward strand.
TTAACGTTAAATCGTGATGAAGAAAAGATTACAATTCTGTTACAATGTATTGATTAACGATGCCCCTGATTAAGAATATGAATAAATCCATTTTTTGTTACCATATTGTCCAACATGGCAACAAAAAAGTGGCCTGCAAATCATAAGATTTGCAAGCCGGAAGAAAATATATATTTTAAAAGGGGGTCATCTATTATTATATAAGAAGTTCATTAATGTTTGATTAATCTCAAGTTACATTTATATTACATCTTTGCAGAGCATTTTCTTTTTCGATAGTGACATCGAGGAATGGCTGGAGGAATGATTTTGAATGATAAATATGATTGGTTATAGTGTTGTGGTCGGGGCGGCTGTATGTTTTCTCTTTCTGCTCTACTATCTGGTGAAAGCCACCACCGATGATTCGGACAAATACAATTATCTCAAGGATATTGTGGAAATTGTCTTTGCCAATCAGAAGTCTCCTGAAGGCCAGGATGCTAAAGTAAATAGTGCTACGGTGCTGGGAGTGGAGCCTTTTGAAGAGGAATGCCCTGCTTGTGAAGCCCCAGTAACCCAAAACGACCGAAATTGCCCTGTTTGCGGACTCAAATTAATGGATTAGCCATGTTATTCCATATGCAAGCTCTATTGCCGCAGCTGTTGTAGTAGTGATTCTTATTTACTCATGGAAATCCAGTCCTGACTGAACCGCCTTGATAATGCCGGCACGAATGACAAAATCCCCAAAATGTTCACCTGCGAGCCGTTCTTGTGCATAACGATAAATCATCGGCCGCAAGGTCTCCAGAATCTCTTCTTCGCCGATATTCTCCCGGTAAAGCTTGTTCAGCCGTTCTCCGGCAAAGCCTGCACCCAGATACATATTATATTTGCCCGGAGCCTTGCCAATAAACGCGATCTCTCCTAGAGCCGGCCGGGCACACCCGTTAGGACAGCCTGTCATGCGAATGATAATCTCCTCTTCGCGCAATGCGGCACCTTCCAAAATCGTCTCAATCTTCCCTAATAACGTGGGAAAGTAGCGTTCCGCCTCAGCCATAGCCAGACCACAGGTGGGCAAAGCAACGCAGGCCATAGAACTCCTCTTTAATGCCGAGTGATGCAGACCGTCGGTGAGACCGTAATTCTTGGCCAACTGCTCAATTTTGGCTTTTTTCTGGTTGGTCACGTTGCCGATAATAAGGTTCTGGTTCGCTGTAAGCCGGAAGTCCCCGGTATGAATCTTGGCGATTTCCCGCAGGCCGGTCATCAGTTGGTTGTTGTCCTCATCCTTGATTCGCCCATTCTGGATAAAGAGGGTCAAATACCATTTGCCATTGGTTCCCTTGACCCAGCCATAGCGATCACCGTTATCATCAAAATGGTAAGGGCGCGCTTCCTCGAGTTTCCACCCTAGCCTTTCCTGCAATTCGTTAATGAACCATTCTATACCACGGTCATCGATGGTGTACTTGAACCGGGCATGTTTTCGTACCGAACGGTCACCGTAATCCCGTTGGATCATGACGGTCTTCTCGGCTACATCAATGATTTGCTCCGCAGAACAGAATCCAATTACCCGGGCAAGCTGCGGATATGTCTTCGGATCGCCGTGGGTCATACCCATGCCGCCGCCGACAGCAATGTTAAATCCCTGAAGCCGTCCAGCTTCATAAATAGCAATAAGTCCCAAATCCTGGGAATATACATCTACATCATTGGATGGCGGAACGGCTATGCCAATTTTGAACTTGCGCGGCAGATAAACAGGTCCATAGATCGGCTCTTGCTCTTTGCCTTGCTCTTGGCTGTCCAGCACTTTTTCACCATCAAGCCAGATCTCATGATAAGCGGCTGTTCGGGGAGAAAGATGTTCACTGATCCGATCCGCCCATTGATAAACCTCTGAATGCACTTCCGACTGGTAGGGATTAGGGTTGCACATGACATTCCGGTTCACATCCCCGCATGCCGCCAATGTGGTTAGCAGGGTATCATGAATTTCCCGAATGCTCTTCTTCATGTTCCACTTGAGAATTCCATGCAATTGAAAGGACTGCCGTGTGGTTAAGCGGATCGAATCATTGGCATATTTCCGGGCTATCCCGTCCATGACCAACCATTGTTCCGGTGTAACAATTCCACCCGCCGCACGCACACGCAGCATGAACTGGTACGCCGGTTCCAGCTTCTGCCGATGGCGTTCATTGCGCAAATCCCTGTCATCCTGCATGTAGCTTCCGTGGAATTTCATCAACCGGTTATCGTCCTCGGATATCGATCCGGATATTAATTCTTCAAGGCTCTCTGTAAGAGTGCCCCTAAGGTAGTTACTTCGTCGTTTTATATGTTCAACTTCGCTCGGTGGAGCACTTTGCGGCGGAATTGGATTTTGCGTCATTTAAGATGACTCCTTTCGCTTCCTGCTTGTTTTAATAGATGTCACGCTGATAACGCTTCTGCTGCTGCATTTCGGCAAGATAAGCCCCTGCTTCCTCCGGACCCATACCGCCCTCTCGTTCGAGGATTAAGCCTAAAGCAGCGTGAACATCATGGGCCATATGTTTCTCGTCGCCGCAGACATATACATAAGCCCCAGCCTTCAACCATTGGAAGAGTTCCTGACTCTTCTCCAGCATCCGGTGCTGCACGTACACTTTCTTGTCGGTATCGCGGGAGAAAGCGACATCCATCCGCGTCAACACGCCGTCTTTAAGCCACCGCTGCCAATTAATCTGGTAAAGGAAGTCCGTTACGAAGTGCTGATCACCGAAGAATAACCATGTTTTCCCTTCAGCACCGGTCTCCCCGCGTTCTTCAAGGAACGCACGAAAAGGAGCGACGCCCGTACCGGGTCCAATCATAATAATAGGTATATTGGGATCCGGTGGAAGCTTGAAATTCGGATTAGGATGAATATAAACCGATATGCTGTCACCCGGGTGCAACCGTTCGGCTGTCTGCACGGAGGCAACACCATACCGATCGCGGCCGTGGGCATGATAACGGACTGTCCGGATGGTAAGGTGCACCTCATCCGGATTGGCCTTTGGACTGCTGGCAATTGAGTAGAGACGGGCCGGGATCCTTCGGAGGAGGGGTACAAAATTATCAGCTGACACCTCCCAAGGGGAGAAATCCTTAACCAAATCCAACAGGTCCCTCTCCTTGAGATAAGCCCGTAATTCCTGTTCGTGTCCTGGTTCAAGAAGTTCACGCAATGCCTTGTTGGAGGAAACCCGCACAGCTTGTTCTAATAAGGGTTTAGTTAACACAGTGATCTCATAGGTATCGAGCAACGCCTCCCGTAATGGAAGCTTGTCCCCCTTCTTATTCACCGGAACAGGATCCTCCGGGTTCCAGCCCATCGTTTCAATCAGTGTGTCCACCAATTCAGGGTGGTTCTGCGGATAAATGCCCAGACTGTCACCCGGTTCGTACTGGAGATTGGATCCCTCAAGGGATAACTCCAGATGCCGGGTTTCCCGGTCCGATCCGCGACCGTTGAGATTCAAATTCTCAAGGACCTCGGCCTTAAAGGGATTAGTCCTCGAATAACCTTCCTCCACTAATAGCCCATCGACCGGAACCAAGGAGGATGCTTGTGCCTCGATGGGGTTCCCGATCGCTAAGGTGCTTCCGACTGCTGCTGCTGCAGAGACCTCCATCATTCCTCTCAAGGTGCTTAAGACTCTCTCAGACCACTCTGCAACGGATTCATCATAATCCACATCACAGTCCGTGCGTTGGCAAAGACGTTTACCCCCCAATTCCTCTAAACGGCGGTCGAAATCCTTACCGGTTTGGCAGAAGAATTCATAGGAGCTGTCTCCCAAGGCCAACACGGAAAACTGCAAGCCTTCCAATCGAGGCGCCTTTCTGCTGTTGAGGAATTCGTAGAAGGGCAATGCATTATCAGGAGGAACCCCTTCTCCATGGGTACTTACAAGCACGAGCAAGTTTCGGATCTTCTTAAGGTTATTTGGCTTAAAGTCGCTCATGGAAGAGAGAATCACTTGAAAGCCCAGCCCCTCCAACTTCTTGGACAAGCCTGATGCTAATCGCTGAGCGTTGCCGGTCTGGGATCCGAAAAGCACGGTTACCTCACGTGAAGGTTCAGGTTGGCTGCTCGGGGACAAGGCTGCGACAGCTGCTGGAACGGCATGCGGTATAGGGCTGTTTGCCGCCGGTAATGCCGTGCTGTTTAGAGCGGCAAGATACCCGCTCAACCAGATTTGTTGAGATCCCGATAATACGGGCAGCAGGCGATTGAGTAATTCCACTTGTTCCTGGTTAAACGGGCTGTTTGTTACTTGAAGTTGCAAAATGATTCCACCTCACGAAATATACATTTCTATAATTTCACATCTATATAAGCCAAACCGATTCGCTTGGCTTAATAAACTTTAACACCTAAATCAGTGGATGACAAATAGATTCTTCTTATAGAAAAGTATCTTTTTCGTTATACTTCGACACATACCGAATAACTAAATCAATAGGATAACGCCCCGAATTGCGTCCATAAAGAGCGAGTCCGCCATCGTCTGTCTTCAGCTGGAGCTTGAAGGTGCGGTTTCGATTTAATTTGGCCGTTATCTGGCTTGGCAAGGTCACCTTACACAAATAACCATAAGAACCTGCTTCGTTCAATTTATTAGCTGCAAGCTGATAGTGCCAAGATAAAACCCCGCGGCTATCTGCCGGGTCATCGGTTAACAATAGTGTTTCAATCCATTCGTTATCGATTAGAATATTCAAGCTTGATTCCTGCCGCAGTGCATCGGTCATAAAATAAGTATTCTGGTTATATTCCGGATCTGCCTTTGCCCCATGCATCATTGACATATCCGGGCGTTTAAAGATGACCCCTTCTTTGTTCTGTGCCATTACATATTTCGAGCCCGCCTCAAAAATCAGTTCAATTTCATAGATTACGGCTTGCTGCTGATGATCGGGAAGTTTTATATCATAAACGAAATAACCGCTTGGCCCACCGCTTACCTTGTGTTCTTGCATGGCATTCCAGGTATGGGCCCAATTGCAATCCGTAAAGCTTTTAACCGGCACACTTATAACTTGGCCGGGGATATCATACAGTCCATTCTTCCGGCCGCTTTGTACATCAAAGGTTATAAAATTGCGAGTCACTGTCTTTCCTTCAACTGGAATTAGTTGTATGGCAAGCACAGCAACAGCGTCTTGATCAGGCATCTTCACAAGAATAGGAGCAAGGGCAGAGACACCATATCCGTTCCAATCTAAACTCTTATTTCCTGCAGCCGCGATAGTCCGAGTCCCCAGATTGTCATACCACAGTTCCCAACTCAACAGAAGAGTTTCTCCGTGGTAACGGTCTGAAAAGCTGGAACGAAGCAGCGTAACCAAAACCTCTTCACCCGCTTTCACTGTTTGGCAGGGAGGAGCATCGATGACAATAAAGTCAGGCGAATGCAGATCAGCCAGAGTCATTCCTGGAACGAACCATTCATAACCGAACTGCTTATCAGAACCATCAAGCCGATAGTAACCGTTGAACTCGTTAACAACATCACGAAATTCTGTGAATACGAAGCCGCACATTTTGTCATGAAGCCGAAACTCATTCATCATATAACGATAATGCCATGCCAAATCACTATCGCCTGCACCACCCTCAATACCCCAAACGTTTCCGCATTCACTGTTCATTAACGGGGCATCCGTTTGTTGGTTGCCGCCGATATAGTTAAACGTAGAACCGACAAATGTCTTATCCACAACTTCTTTGATATGATTACGAACCTCATTGTAACCATTAATATAGAAATGCCATGTATTGATGTCTGATTCAACATGGTCCCAGTTACAGGGGGAATTGTCTTCGACCAGACGGGTCGGATCCATTTGTTTAGTCCTATGATACATGCGGCGCACCCATTCCTGGGTTTCAGGCAGATAATTATTGGGCTGCTTCTCATCACTTGTCAAATTAGATGCTTGACTTTCTGTTTTGAGTCCCCAAGTTTCATTAAAGATGATCCATGAGAAGATGGAAGGATGGTTATAATCCCGGTCTATCAGCTCCCGCGCCTCATTCTCGTAAGCTGCCCGGGCTTGTTCATCCGGATTCCCCCAGAAGCAAGGCATATCCTCCATTACGAGAAGGCCAAGCTTGTCTGCCCAATACAATTTGCGCGGCTCTTCCGGCTTGATATGAATTCGAACAAAGTTAAGTCCCAAACGTTTCATCAAGAAGATCTCATCATGCATCTCTTCATCGCTCGGATAAGTGAAATAACCTGTAGGATGAAAGGATTGGTCGAGGGTTCCGTTTAAGTAGACGGGCTTGCCATTTAGCGTAATCCAGCGATAGCTGCGGTCTCCAACCAAGGCTGTACCGATTTCCCGTATACCGAAATATGTACTGACCGTATCTTCCTGACCCTGGCTATTCAAATAAATTTCACCATCATATAGATAAGGTGATTCCGGACTCCATAATTGCGGTTTGTCAACAACGAAAGAAACTTCGACTTCATTAAGGCCCTGAATCAGGTCAAGATCGTACTTCTGGCTTATTAATTTGTCAGCAAATGATAGAGAGAGCCTTGACTTACCGGGTTTGTGGGCAATAATGGCTGCATTAACAGTAATATAGCCATCTATACGAGTTGAGAATTTGGATTCGCGAACATAATTTTGCGGGCGCGCTTCAATCCATACAGGCTGCCAAATCCCACGAATTTCTCCATAGCCTTGTTTTCCACGTGTCTGACTGTCATCGTCATTATCTTCCACCCTTACAACAATAGAGTTTTCTGCATTAGACAACCAAGCATCCGTAATATCGAGTTCAAACGTACCATAACCACCTGTATGTGAGCCTGCAGGAGTACCATTAACCCATACTTCGCAAGTATAATCGACAGCCCCAAAGCGTAAAAACAATCTTGATCCAACCATGGAAGGGGACCATTTCACAGATTTGTGATACCATGCAATACCTTTATTCGAACTAGCGATGCCTGATAGAGAAGTAGTCCATGAAAAAGGAACAATAATTGTTGAATTCCAAGATGGATCCACTGTTGCAAACCATGCTTGATCTTTACCTTGATTGTCTTGATCGAATTGAAAAGACCAAGAACCATTTAAGTTCAGCCAATCTGTACGTTGCCAGTCGGGACGCGGGTATTCAGGACGGGGCATGATTGAAATTTTAGCTTGTTTCATTTGTTTGGACATAGGACTAACACAGCCTTTCTTCCTTAAACTTAGTTTGTATTCATAATATAATATATACATTGCGATTTTACAATATTAATATATATAAATGTACATTTTAGTTTTACAATGTAATAATAGATCTGTAAAATGAAGATAGCTAAGTATCAGGGGGGAAACCGTTCTATGCAGCAAAAAGAACCAATGAAAACCATTCCACCAACAAAACTTCAGGAAGTAGCCAAAGCACTTTCTGGGGATTTAAGGCTGCGTATATTGGAGATTCTCGGAAACCAAACCTTAAGCGTCACTCAGCTTATGACAGCTCTTGGAGTTGCACAGCCCACAATTTCAATTAACGTGCAGATCCTCGAACAGGCGGAATTAATTACAACCACCCAGGGAGCAAACAGGGAAAAGCTATGCTCAAGGATGCATGATTCACTTTTGCTTCAGTTACCTAATACTCCAGGAGAAGCACTGCATGAAATTGAAGAAATCATGATGCCCATAGGTATGTATACCGATTGCAGGATTCAATCTGCATGTGGTCTCGCCGGAAAAGAAGGTGTTATTGGGAGCCCTGATGACCCAAGAAGCTTTTATCTGCCTGAACGATCCGATGCCGAATTGTTATGGTTTAGCGAAGCCGGTTATGTTGAGTACCGCTTTCCAAACCCTATGCCGCCAGGAGTCAAACTCTCAGCGCTTGTAATCAGTGCAGAGCTTTGTTCCGAAGCCCTGGGCTTTGATGAAAACTGGCCTTCTGATATCACTCTTTTCGTTAATGGTAAACGGATTGGTTCTGTTACATCTCCTGGTGATTTCGGTAAATCAAGAGCGGTTATTACGCCTAGCTGGTGGATCTACGGTTCCCAATACGGTTTGTTGTATGAGTGGCGGATTCAAGGCGAGGGTAGTTTCGTAAACGATGAGCCCTTATCGGACATTCTCTTACAGCATCTGGATCTACATTTCAACAACCCGATTATTATACGCTTCGAGGTCGAAGAAACCGCGATCAATAAACGGGGTCTCAATCTTTTCGGGGCTGCCTTTGGAAATCATCCACAAGGCATCAGACTAACTTTCGTACGGCAAAAGTAATGAATTCATGGTGAAACAAGGGGGCAATCGTCATTATGTATAGGTATTCTATCCATAGAGCAACCTATAAATGTATTACTGTCCCGTTAATTAGTTACTATAGATTCATAGGAATTTACATTATTAAGGGAAATTTCTTCTGTTCCTGTATTATCGAATAGAGGAATTTCCTTTCCATCACAAGCTTCGTTTAATCGGGTTACAATCAGCTTTCCCCACAAGTATTCCCGTTGGGAGATAGCTGTTGTGATTTGGCCGTTCCTGATCCCTTCGAGTATATCGGGCATCGCATCAAAGGTAATGGCTTTCTTGCTTAAACCCATAGCTTTCCAAACTAATATGGCGGCAGGACCCGAAAGAGAGTCCATTCCTATAAATGCATCAAAATGGGGATGGGCATCGATCATTTCTTCTAAGTTCGTCAGTGCTTTTGAAGCATCCCCCTTGTTTGATAGAACCTCTAGCAGTTGGATATCCGTGTACCGTTTGAGATATTCCACCAGTCCGAATAATCGTTGATTAAGATTCAACATGCTCTCCAACCCGGATCCGACAATGACCATTCCCCGTCCGTCAAGTAATTTAGCAATGACCTTGCCCATATGGCGTCCTGCAGTAAGGTTATCAGTCCCTATGTAGGAAAGCCGCTGGCTTTGAGGGGCATCCGAATCGAAACAAACGACTTTAATTCCTGCCTTTACAGCTTTATTAATATAGGGAGTCAGTGCTTCCGCATCCACCGGATCAATAGCAATCCCGTTTATCTGTTGTTTAATAAGGGTTTCCATCATGCGGATTTGCTGTTCCAAATAAGCCTCGTCCGGCGCTTTTACTATGATATTGACATTAAGCAGTTTTGCTGTCTCTAAAGCGTTTTTTGTTATGGATTCAAAAAAAGGATCTGTCATAGGATAAATGATCGCAAATGTTCGAACGGGTGGTTTGACTTTTTCCGCTTTTTCCATATTGGGTTGGTCTACAGGAGAGGCAGATTCGTGTTCACAGCTAACAAGGTGAAGACATATGAAAAACAGGATAATGAGGTTCAGGGGTTTTCTGATCTTCAATTTTCGCATCTATTCACCCTCCTTTATTAAATTTATCTGGGATGCACCATGTTTTCGGTAATTTGTAGTAGTCATTCCCGTTACTTTTTTAAACAGGTTAGAAAAGTAATGGGCATCATTATATCCAACCAAATAAGCAATTTCATACGATTTAACACTTGTTGTTTTCAACAGCTCCATTGCTTTCTTAATTCTTGTATTTGTTACATATTCAATAAAAGTGTGACCGGTTTCGTTGCTAAACACAGTGCTTAAATGACCTTGACTAACGTTGACATTTTGCGCAACCTGTTGTAAGGACAGATCCATCGAATGATAGTGTTCGTGAATATAATCCTTTACTTTTTGTATCAAGCCGCCGTATTTGTCCGTAAACCCTTCCCGGAACTTCAGGTAGACTTCCATAATATTTCTAATAAAGAGGAAAGCATCCTCATTCCCTTTGACTTGACTCATCTTTTTTTGCAGTGCGTGAATTTCGTTTATCACCTGTTCGTGTTCTTTATAGTTTTCTTTAACATATTGAATGAGGGTCACCGTAGTATCCATTAGTAAAAAATAGATATAAAATGGGTTGCTCCAATCCATCTCCTTTATACTGGCCGCA
>DASWUO010000273.1:0-6705 GCA_036401615.1 Bacilli bacterium
AGTGAATTGACAAAGGGCAGGGGTTTGGCAATCGTGTACAAACTAATATCACCCTTAGGCACGCTTTCACGAATCCCTCCTCCATTAAATAATGTAATGTCCGCCTCCCCCTGTTCTCTCATTGCATCGGTGATTAAATTGGCTAAATTGGTTTCGCGGGTTCTTACATGTGTTCGAATCCCATCCAAATCTACTGTTGATCTTCCTATGATCTCTTTTCCATTCTCCATGGCAATTGCATGATATTTACCGGCTACTTCAGCGATTGCCTTATCTTCCTTGGATCTGTCTTTTGACTGTGTTACACGCCAGGTTATCTTTGCTACCCCGTTGTTCTTAAAATACATCTGGGCAACCCCCAAATACGCCGAATAAGAACCCGCTTCAGCCACATAGGTATGATTTACCTTGTCGGCTTTTTCATACACGTGATGTCCGTGCCCGCTTAAAACCAGATCAATGCCGTCCACATTTTTAATGATTTCTTCTTTATCAGCATCATCTCCCAGATGGGAAATAAGAATGATCGCATCTACCTTTTGTTTCTTTAATTCTTGAATGACTGTTTTTGCTGATTTAACGGGATCTTCGTAGGTAATACCTTGAGTTCCATAGATCTGCATATTCTGTAAAAACTGCCTTGTCGTGAGTCCGAATACGCCTATTTTCTTGCCTCCCACATGAAATGTTTTATATTGATCAAATGCGGGTTTGCCGTCTTTAAATATATTAGCTGAGAGCATAGGAAAATTAAGTTGTGAATTTATTTCCATTGCTCTTTCGAATCCCCAATTGAACTCATGGTTTCCGGGTACCATTGCGTCATACCCCATCAGATTAACTGCCTCTACAATCCCTTCCGCCTTATTCACATTTGCCTCATTGGTGCCATGAAACATATCGCCGCTGTCTAGGAACAGGGTTTCCTTATTCTTCTTCTTAATCTCGTCAGCAGTCCCTTTCACAAGCGCCATACCCATCTCGAGATGGGACTCGTCCAAAGAAAAATATTCTCCGTTTAAATTGTTATAATTCAAATGGCCGTGCAGGTCGCCTGTATTTAAGATTGTTATCTTATTCTCGTAATAACCCATAGATAATAACACATCGTTGAAATTGACCTTTGTCACGATAAAATAGATGGAGGCCGCGGCCAGTAATATACCTAGAACGATTACGTTTGTGTAGTTTTTCATTCCTCATTTTCCCCTCTCATTTCATTTGCTAATACAAAGAGTTGCCTGAGCTTGAATAATTCCTAACCCCTATCTTCCAGAATAGGTATACGAGGATGAACATAACAATTCCGACCGCTGGCGTCAGGTACATGTATCCGCTCCAAAACAGATAGGTCTCATCTTTTCTTAAAAAAAATTGAGCGGGAAAGTAATTCACAAATGAGAAAGGCACGACGAAGATGAGCAGTTTCTGGATAATTCCCGGGTAGAAGCTTATAGGATAGCCTGCAACCCTTCTTGCATTAAAGAAAATCAAATTTCTTAAATTTTCCGTTTTTAACGTCCAAAAGCTAAAACATGAAGATAACATAAAAACGGAAGCCTGTATGATTGCCCCTCCGATTAAAGCGACAATATAATATACGATATTGGATAGATTCCACTGTATTCCCACCGAAAAGGCCGTGTTCATAAACAGAATGATACCTACAATTCCATGCCCAAGCGTAGCAGGCAGATCAATCCTGGATGCAATGATTTGGAACAATAACCCAAGCGGTCTGGTCATAAACCTGTCAAATTCCCCTGAATGCACCATACCGTCAAAATCCCTTATGCCTGCAAAAAGGAATACAAAAAGACTGTAAGACAGAAATAAAAAACTGTATAGAAAAAACAATTCATTTAATTCCCAACCCTTAATGTGAAGAAACCTTGTTAGAATTAACAGCATGATAACTACACTGATCATTTCCCTGCAAAAAATGGCAAAGGCCATCAACATCCGGTCAAATTTATATTCTAATGTTGTTTTTAAACTTATCTTAGAATATTTATAGAATATAACAAGCAGTTCCGTCAGTTTATACTCCCTCACAGTTAACCCCCTTGAACTACCAGTTTTTTAGTACCCAATTTCCAAAGAACCTGTCCTATTCCAAACAAAACGATGACCCAAACGACCTGCCTGATTATACTTGAAACCATTTCATCTGCAGGAACCATCCCTAAGTAAATTCTTATGGGAGTGTAGAAGATCGAATCGAATGGAGTAAGTTTAATAAAATTAACCAGCCCCTGCGGCATAAACCAAAGCGGAATCAGCGCTCCCGAAAATATCATCACGGCCGCATCTTTAATGGTTACAAGACTGAATGTCCAGTAAAACCAGAATGAACTTATCCACACAATAAAATTTAGATTATAGAGCACAAGATACCCCAGGGCTGCGCTTAATAAAAAACAAACCATCATCACTGTTGAAAAAGGCGGCAGCAGCTTAAACAGGAAAATGGAAAGGATAATTGCCGGAGCAAACTGCATGACCAACTTAAATATCATCGTTCCAGCATGGTATGAAAAAACGTAGAGCCTAAAATAAATAGGCTTTAATAAATCTGAAGAAATTAGTCCGCTTCTGACCTTTGCTTCGATAAAGTATTCATCCATCATGTAAACGATCTGCATAAGAAAGGACAAGACAATATATGTTGCAAGTATTTTAAACTGAACGCCTTCCAGGATCTCTTCTTCCTCATAAATAGCTTTCCAAATCGAAATGTTCACAAATATCATCACGATAGCGTTGATTACACCCGCGAAATAATCCATCCGGTAAACCATATTATTCTGGAAGGACTTTTTAGCAAACTCTAGATAGACTCTCATGAAGGTTTATACCCCCCTGGTAAATTTCCCTGATGATTCCGTCAATCTCAGGCTCCTGGACCGTTAAATCGAGAATTCCGTATTTTTGAGTTAATAAATGGATGATATCAGATACTTGGGTTTTATCCTTTGCAAACTTAAACCATTTCTTGTTGCCTTTCTCTTCTATTAATTCAACTCCAGGTATGTTTATTTTTTCATAGTGCTGGCTGAATTCCACAGCTAGGATTCTGTCTTTGCCATACTTATTTTTTATCTCTTCAACCGACCCGTCATAGATTTTCATGCCTTTATCAATGATGATCATTCTTTGGCACGTTCTTTCAATATCTACCATATCATGCGTTGTAAATAGCATTGTAGTGCCTTTTTCCTTATTGATTTGTTTAATAAATTCACGTATTTTCTCCTTGGCTATAACATCAAGACCTATCGTGGGTTCATCAAAAAAAATAATCTCCGGGTCATGAAGCAGAGCTGCCGCAATATCTGCCTTCATTTTCTGTCCTAGACTCAGCTGCCTTACTGGCTGCTTAATAAATTCTTGCAGCCCTAACATTTCACTAAACATCTCCAGATTACTCTTGTAAATCTTTTCCGGTATCTTATATACATACTTCAACAATTCATAGGTATCTATAACGGGTAAGTCCCACCACAATTGTGTCCTTTGTCCGAAGACAACTCCGATTCTGGATGTGTTCTTCTTTCGATCCTTATAGGGAGATAACCCTCCTATAGAAATGGATCCTGATGTCGGAACTAAAATGCCGGTCATCATCTTTACTGTTGAAGATTTCCCGGCCCCGTTAGGTCCTATAAAACCGACAGTTTGTCCTCTTTCTATGGAGAAGCTTATCGAATCAACTGCGCGCTTTAGTTGGTACTCGGGGATTAATAAGCTTTTTATCGAACCTAACAACCCTTTATTCCTAATATTTAATTTATATTCCTTCACCAAATCCTTAACTTCAATGAATACCATACCAATCCACCCCTTATGTCAATGAGTGCAGCCCCATTTTTTGTTCGACTATTTTACTTAATTTGTTAATTGTATTTAGATAATCAAGCAAAAGTTCTTCATCATCAAAACTGATATTGAATGCCTCCTCGATCTCTACTACAATACCTACACAGGTTATTGAATCCATACCAATTGCGTTTAATGAGTCATTCCCCGCTATTTGTTTCATTTGATCGCGGTCAATTTTTAGAACTATCGCAATAATATCAGCAATCTTTTCATTGATATTCATCATATCTCTCCTCCATAATCTTTTAGGCCCAGCGGTTTTTTAAAGTAATCACACCCAATGCTTTCTTTGCCAGTAATTCTTTCAGCAGATCGTCACTAGGCTGATGAAAGGTGGCCGCCCTTACGTCCCTATATAACCTCTCCAACAATTGCCCTTGATTCAAGGAATTCATTCCTTCAATCTGCATGGCCATCCATACGATTTCATTTGCTGTATTAGTTATATAATATTTGGTAATTAATGATTTTTGAAATAAATCATCACTAAATCGACCTTGTTTTCTTTCATGGTCTGCTTGTCTTGCAAAAGTGAGTAATTGGCTTGAAGCCGTTTCAAACTTAATTAGCATATCCGCTAACGTAAACTGCGGACCCGGTAAAAAAGCCAGCGGGGTCTGCGAATAAGCATCTCTTTTCTGCTTCATGATCCGAGTAATGTAATCTATTGCTGCTTTAGCAATCCCGTGGTAGACGGATGAAATCGTCAGCCGAGACCAATACGTTAGTTCATTTGTGTCTTCAATGGCATATCCTTCTCTGCCGATAAGTCTATCCTTGGGCACAAACACACTCTTTAATCGAACATGATGACTCATCGTACCCTTCATCGATGAAGAATTCCATGCATTCTCGATTACTGCGCCTGTGTCATCTTTCGTTACCATTAATGCGGTGATTCCCAATTTGGTTTGCGTATTTTCCTGTATTCCATAAACCGGGAGATATTTAAATCGCTCGCTTCCGGATACAAACATTTTAATTCCGTCTATTACATATCCTCCTTCTACCTTTTCAATTTTAATTTTTACTAGATCCTTCGGTGATTCCCGGGCTTTCTGCAGCATTACGTTAGGTTGATTAAACGATGATATAAATTCACCGCGTTCATAAATATCCTCAAATACCTTGCTTAACATCTCGTTATCCATCATTCTGCCCAGGCCGGCAAGTGTGTAATAATGCATCGCCAGGCAGAGTGTTGTAGCGGCACAGCCAGAAGCGAGTTCTACCAGTAAACTTGAGGTCCGTTCAAAACCGTAATTTTTTCCGCCATAGGTTTCAGGTAACGTTAAAGTGTGAAAATTACTCTTTACAATCTCGCTAAAATTTTCATGGGGAAAACTAAATTTTAAATCGTAGTGAGGCGCCTTTTCAAAAAAATGCTCCTTTAAGCCTGCTAAGACCTGTGCATTGTCCATATTCAATTACCTTCTTTCAACCGAATGTGGTGCTTGCGCTACTAATTCAAGCAAATCTACTAATTGACTAAAAAGCTCCCTTTCTCTATTCATTAATTTATGAATAGCCTCTATATTATTTAAGATTAGTTTCTCATTTCTAGTTGCATAATATTTAATTATCACATTTCTGATAACCAATGAGGCTTTCTCTATTTCTTCGTAAGATTGGCGAATCAACTGCAAATCATTGGATTGATACCGATTTTCCATATATATTAATTTAGCCATCATGCACTTTTTATGCTCCCATAGAATATGGAAAGGCCTGACATCACAAGTGATATTGCCTGCGGTCAGATTTTCGAAGTATTCAATAATACAGCGGTATACATCCATTCCATAAGCTTGTTTGTTGGGATTTTTAAAAAGGCTGAAATGCTCTGAAGTGTTGCGGGCTTGCAGGAAATCTTGCAGCAAACCTATCACTAGGTTTATATCAAAATCATATTGGCCATTTGAGTTAAATCGAAATAAATGAATATAATTTAATTCATCTTTGATCATTTCCACGCCGTTAAATGAGGCGTCCAGTTCAGAAAACGGCATTAAAGTATTTGTAAATAATCTTGTTTTATCAAAACCTACCGTGTTAAACATTTTTTCCTTATCATTGTATCCGTAAATAAAATTATCATGGTAAAAATGTTTGGATAGATGCATTGTCTTATGAGATAGGTGAAATTCATCAAGAAATAAATAGATATAACATCCCCTATCCAAGCTATCCATCAGAAATTTCTTAATGTCAGAGTAGGAGGCGAATATCAACTCTCTGGATATTCTTTGAATATCCAGCCAAGGCAGTGGATGGACGGTAAAGTCATAATTATAAAAGTCAAAATTCATCGTCCCTTGTTCCAGAAAATCGGCACTGCAGCAGAGTTGAATGTAATTGCTGTAAAACCAGGGTAAGTATTCCTCGTGATTGGTCATGATGGATAACGGAAAAGAAAGATAATTATAACCGATAATGGGCGGTTGACCTAACGGCAATACCCGAGAAACCATAATTCACATCCTCACTTATATAGTATAAGATTACTTAATCTTACTAATTAACTTCATTTGCGTGAATACTGATTTTTCTTTATTTAGGTGCGGTTTTTTATGAAATCATAAATCGGACGCTCGAAAATACCCCAAGTATGATATATTCGAAGAGAGGTGGTTTTTATGGTTCCATTGGTTATTATCAAAAGGTTCACAGACTGGAGTATTAAGTTCAAATTACTGGTCATAACGGCTTTGTTAATCTTAAGTTCCGTATTTCTTGAATCTTTCTTGTCTTATAACCAATATACGCATGATTTTGAGAATCAATCAACTGACAGGGTACAGCAAATTATCGAACAAGTCTCAT
>DASWUO010000274.1:0-4347 GCA_036401615.1 Bacilli bacterium
GTCGAAGGTGACTCGGCCGGCGGTTCGGCCAAACAAGGAAGAGACTCAAAGTATCAGGCGATCCTGCCTTTAAAGGGCAAACCGATGAATCCGGAAAAAGCAAAGCTGATCGACATTATGAAGAATGATGAATACCGGTACATTATTTCTGCTATTGGCGCGGGAGTGGGTTCGGAGTTTGATGTGAATGAATGCAATTATGCTAAAATTATTATCATGACGGATGCCGATACAGATGGAGCGCATATTCAAGTGCTGCTGCTGACATTTTTCTATCGTTACATGAAGCCTTTAATTGACGCAGGCAAAATCTATATTGCAAGGCCTCCTCTATTTAAGGTTTCGAAAAAAAGCGGCAAAACGGAAACCGTTAAATACGCTTATTTGGAAGAAGAGCTTGATCTTATCATTAAAGAGCTTGGCAAGAATACAGAAATGCAGCGTTATAAAGGACTGGGAGAAATGAACCCGGATCAATTGTGGGAAACTACGATGGATCCAGACAGCCGAATTTTGCTGCAGGTGCAAATTGACGACGCCGTTAAAGCTGAGAGGCGTGTGTCCACGCTGATGGGGGATAAAGTGGATCCCCGGAAGCGATGGATTATAGAAAATGTGGTATTTACTGATTTTGAAGAATAGAAGGTGTAGATCTTGAGTATGAATGACCAAATTTTACCTGCCTTTCTGGAGGATGTGGTTGGCGATCGATTCGGAAGGTACTCCAAATACATTATTCAAGACCGGGCTATTCCCGATGTTAGAGACGGGTTGAAGCCGGTTCAACGGCGCATTCTGTATGCGATGTATGATTCGGGCAATACGGCAGACAAGCCATACCGTAAATCGGCCAAGACCGTCGGGGATGTCATGGGGAACTATCACCCGCACGGCGATTCCTCCATCTATGATGGGATGGTCCGGATGGCGCAGCCATGGAAAATGGCCCACCCCCTTGTGGATGGACATGGCAACTGGGGTTCGCTTGACGATGATCCACCTGCAGCTATGAGGTATACCGAAGCCCGTTTATCGCAAATAGCCAATGAATTGCTGCGGGATATTGAGAAACGTACTGTATTGTTTAAAGACAATTTTGATAATACCATCAAAGAACCTGTTGTACTGCCATCGAGATACCCTAACTTGCTTGTTAACGGAGTAAGCGGGATTTCTTCAGGTTTCGCTACGGACATTCCTCCCCATAATTTACGTGAAGTGATTGATGGCTGTATTGCCTTGATCGATCAACCTAATTTAACATTGGAAGATATGATGAAGATCGTGAAGGGACCCGATTTTCCCACTGGCGGGATCATCATGGGAGAAGAGGGCATCCGGGAAGCGTATCAAACCGGCAAGGGCAAAATTTATCTGCGTGCCAAAACATCTATAGAAGATATGAAAGCGGGCCGCCAGCAAATTGTCATCCATGAAATTCCCTATCAGATTGTGAAGTCCCGTTTGGTAACCGCTATGGAAAATATTCGTTTGGAGAAAAGGATAGAAGGCATTGCCGAGGTTCGTGATGAAAGCGGACGAAATGGGTTTCGAATTGTTATTGAATTGAAGAAGGAAGCTGATGCCCAAGGTATTCTTTCTTATTTGTTGAAGAAAACCGATCTGCAGGTTGCCTATAATTTCAACATGGTGGCCATCGTTCGTAAAACCCCAAGACAGCTGGGTATTATCGAAATTATGCAGGCTTATATTGAACATCAAAGAGAAGTCGTGACTTTCCGCAGCCAGCATGATTTGGAAAAGGCGGAGGATCGGGCTCACGTATTAGAGGGCCTTGTTAAGGCCTTAAACATACTTGATGAAGTCATTGCCACGATTAAAGCATCGAAAAATAGACAGGATGCCCAAGATAACTTAGTTGCTGCCTATGGGTTTACTGAAAGACAAGCGGACGCCATCCTTATCTTGCAGTTGTATAGATTGACGAATCTGGAGATCACTTCGCTGCAGAAAGAATTGGACCAACTGGCTAAGTTAATTGATCATCTTAAGTCTTTGTTGGGCCTTCCTAAGAAATTAATGGGTGTCATTAAAGAAGAGCTGTTGGAGATCAAGAATAAATATGGAATTGACCGAAGATCAGAAATCCAAGGGGAAATTGAAGAGATTAAAGTAAACTTGGAAGTGATGGTCGTTGCAGAAGAAGTTTTAGTTACCTTGTCTAGAGAGGGTTACCTGAAACGGACCAGTTTGCTCTCCTTTACCAGATCGGGAGGGGAACTGCAGAACACGGGGTTAAAAGAAGGGGATTTTATCCGCTTTCTCTTCGAAGTAAATACGATTGAAAATTTATTGATATTTACAGCTAAAGGTCAATATTATCTGCTGCCCGTCCACCAAATTCCGGAATATAAATGGAAGGACAATGGGACGGCGATTGTGAATGTCATCCCTATTGCCAAGGAAGACCGTATTGTAAATGTCATTCCTATTAAGGACTTCAATGATCCGAACAAATCCTTTGTGATGTTCACCCGTTTGGGCCAAGTAAAACGCACAGAGTTGAAAGAATACATGACCAGCAGATCCATTGGTATTGCGGCATGCAAGGTGGCCGATAATGATGAAGTGGTGCAAGTGCTGTTAAGTGACAATACTAAAGAGATTATGCTATTTACGAAGCTTGGCATGAGTATTCGTTTTAGAGAAAATGAAGTTAACCCGATGGGCAGAGTTTCAACCGGGGTAAGAGGGATTCAACTCAAAGAGAAGGATGAAATCATCTCCGCCATTTGGGTGGAAGGGGATGAAGGAGAAATTCTGGTTCTGTCCGATTTAGGGTTCGGTAAACGATCCTTGCTGCTCGACTATCCTATTCAAGGCAGAGGAGGAAAAGGCATTCTAACCTTTGAGTTTAAAGAAGGAAAACGGGTCAAACCGAACGGAACCAGCTTAATCAAAGTTTACTTGGTGAAAGAAGAGTTCCAACTGACTGCTTATTTAAAGAATGGGATGCAGCATAGCTTTTCTACGGAGAAAACAAGCATAGACAGTCGGATCTCTTCAGGAAAACAATTCATTCCTGCGGATAAAACAGAGATCCTGGATATTGTGAAGATCACTCAATCATAGCATTGGTAAGGAGGATCCAACTTATCAATAACCAATAAGACCATCTCAAGCACGGCCCACACCGGCATTGGCTCATCGAGCCTTTCAAGCCATTGCGGGTCTTTTATCAATCCTGTGGTGATAGCCTGTTTACCCAAATCAATTTTCCACTGTTCCATACTGGGTAGACTCCTTCGTAAGTGGTTTTCCTCATCTATCGACGAATCATGAGGATTACTCTTGCAATATATGACGAATCATGGCATTTTGTTCGACTTTTTATCGATTAATGTCTTAAACTATTAATGTAACTAACCTATTCTATTCCGTGAACTAGTGTTATAATTTATAATATAATGAACAATAATAGGAGTGATAGATCGGTGTACACGGGTGAGTTTGCGAAATTATGGTTTAAGCTTTCTAAGGATTTAAAAGTACATATGGATAACCAATTGGCGCCGACCTTAACAGAAGGGCAATTCACGGTACTGGAGTTTTTATTAGCGCGGGATAAGGTGAAACCGTCTGATTTAATTCAGCACTTAGCTACCACGCCGGCTGCGATAACTACTTTGTTGGACCGTATTGAGAAAAGCGAACTGGTCATTCGCGAGAGAGATTTGAATGACCGCCGCATTGTCTGGATTCATTTAACCCCTAAGGGGGAAGAGGAAGGCAGAAGGGGAATTGAAATAAGGGAAAAGTTTCTAGGTTCTTACCTAAACCGGATTTCAGCCCATAATCAACAGCTGCTCGTTTATTTGTTGGGGAAAGTATCGAATCTATAGTTCGATGATAAAGACTGTCTATTTATTCGTTTTGTTTTGTTCCGAGTGAAAAGAGGCCTGCCTAACCTCAAACATCTTGTTTTAAGTTCCTAGAATTGATAAGGGATTAGAGGTAGGAACTTAAAGCCAAAACTCGCGGCAAACCTTCTTCTCACTCTCCACAAACCCAATAACGAATTTATCGAAAGTCTTAATATATATCTTAATTCGTTGCATTGCCTACCGGAACAGCTAAGGACTCAAGATGCCGGTTCATTTCTTTTAAACCCTGCTCCAGGCGCACATAATCGTTCTTGGTTAGAATGCGGTCATTTCTGGAGACGACTACAGCTTCGAGAGGAAGAACACGATAGCTCCTTTTCCCTTCACTGTAATAGATGTGCACCCAAGTGGGGATGGCCTCAACCATGTTGAGCTCGATCGTTTTTTCGGGAAACTGTTTGGTGATCTGTACTTTAAAGATAACCCCATAATCCCTAAACCC
>DASWUO010000275.1:0-4192 GCA_036401615.1 Bacilli bacterium
AAATGGTTTAAAAAGTGTACCGGCATGACCCCCAGCCAGTTTAGAGATCGGGTTAAAAATAAAGGTAAGATAATTTGACACCTTAGTTCAAACAATATGAAGTTTGCCTGCGCTTTCATCTGGGATACCATTACAGATGAAAGCGATTTAATTATACTGGGGGGATGAGCATGGTGAAGAGGCTGATATTTGGAATTCGTATTCAAAGGTTGTTGCTCACTTGTTTAATTATGGCATTTGTACTTAGCGGCTGCTCCGGCGGAACCAATGAAGCCGGAAACGATGACAAGGAAATAAAGAAGGAAACAGCAGCACCCACTCCTAAGCCTACACCGGAGGTACAGAAACCACAGGAACCCGTGAAGCTGGTCGTATGGATTTGGGAATCCGCCAAGAAAGTCATTGATCTGAATATGGAAGCGTTCAAAGCAGAATATCCGCATATTGATGTTGAATTCCAGATTATGGGTGCAGGAGATGTGTATTCGAAATTTCTGATTGCTTCCAACACAGCGGATAAGGTTCCGGATATCGTAACATTAGAAACGAGCAACTTGGCACAGATGGTAGCCATCGATGGACTTTTGGATCTAACTGGGCAGGTCTCCCCTTACAAGGACAAAATGAATCAATATAAGTGGGCAGATGCGACTTTAGACGGCAAGCTTTATGCCATGCCGTGGGATAGCGGTCCGGTTGTGATGTTTTACCGTAAGGACTTGTTTGAAAAATCCGGATTCTCAAGCGATCCGACGGAAGTGGCGAACAGCTTGAAAACGTGGGAGAACTATTATCAATATGCCAAAACGATTAAAGAAAAAACCGGCGCTTTTATGCTGAGCGATTCGAAAACAAGCACCAATGCGCGTAATTTTGAAACGATGATGTGGCAGCGCGGGCTCTGGTATTACGGAGATGACGGAAAAGTGACCCTGGATTCGCCGGGAGTCATAGAACTCGGAAATTATGTTGTGAAAATGACGAATGAAGGTTATGTCTACGATGCCGAACCATGGAGTGAATCCTGGTTGAATGGAATAAAGAACGGCAAAGTGGCTACTATTGTCGGAGCCTCATGGTTTGACGGATTATTATCTTCATGGATTGATACGGAAGGAATAGGGAAATGGGCAGTAGCTCCCATGCCTAAATGGTCGGAAAGCGATAAATTCGGCAGCGCCAATGACGGCGGTTCTAATTTTACGATCAATAAAAATTCAGGGCACCCTAAGGAAGCATGGCAGTTCATCGAGTTTATGCTGGGGAAGGAAACGTCACAAACGAAAATGCTTAAAGAAGGCGGATTTTTCCCGTCGCTCGAATCCACTTACAGCGATCCGGCCTACAATGACCCGGTTGCCTATTTCGGAGGACAACAGGTTCGCTCCATATTCGTAGAGGCTGTGAAGCAAATCCGACCGCAAGCCTATACTAAAGATTTTCCCGTAGCCAACCAAATGATGAAAGATACCTTTGCGGAAATTTTCTTAAATAAGAAGACCGCGGATGAAATGTTCAAAAAGGCGGCAGACGAACTGCGCAAAAAAACAAAACGCGAGTAAAGAAACCAAAAATCGGTGTGCAGATAAGAATCTAATTCACCACTGGGAATTATAAAGCGGGGCTTCTCCGTTATGGAGAAGCCCCTTTCATTGGAGGAGAGGTTTGCATGGAGAATCGGCTTTGGTGGAAGTGGCAGTATCGGACAGCTCCTTATCTATTTATCGCCCCATTCTTTATCCTCTTTGCGATATTTACGTTTTACCCGTTTTTTTACTCCTTTTATTTAAGTTTTGTGGAATGGAACGGCTCCGCCCGGAAAATATTTGTGGGGCCGGATAATTATATTGCTCTTGTTCAAGACCATTCTTTTTGGAGATCGCTTGGGAACAGTGTGCTCATTTTCTTTCTTTACGTCCCGCTTATGCTCATGCTCGCTCTCATATTTGCGGTTTGCTTGAATAAAGCTTGGATGATCGGACGCGGATTTTTCCGCACCGCTTTTTTTATCCCGAATGTCATATCCGTTGTAGCGGTTTCTTTCGTTTTCGCGATTATTTTCAACCAGCACGAAGGACTGCTTAATGTAGTTCTAAGCAATTTGGACTTGATCAAGGAGCCGATCCGGTGGCTTGAAACCCCTTTTTGGGCGCAGGCTTCGGTCGCACTAATGGTGTTATACCGGTGGACCGGATACAACATGCTCCTACTTTTGGCGGGATTGCAAAGCATACCCAAGGATCTTTATGAAGCGGCTGTCATGGATGGAGCCAATGCGTCCCAGATCTTTCTTCGGATCACCGTCCCTCTGCTTCGGCGAATCCTCTTGTTCTGTACAGTATTATCAACCATTGGCACCTTTTCGTTATTTACAGAGCCGTTTATTCTAACCAAAGGCGGACCGCTGGATGCAACGATGACCCCCGTGCTTCTCCTGTACCGGGAAAGCTTTCAAAACTTTAACTTTGGTTATGCTTCATCCATTGCGGTTTGTTTCTTTTTCTTGATGCTGATCTTGACTTTATTGCAAATGCGGCTCCTTGGGGATAAGGATTAATCTTGTGAAGAGAGGAAGATTTTCATGAATTCGCCGGCACCGGAACTTATGGGTAAAAACGTGAAATCGCTGCCTTCAGTTCGAGCTATGGTTATATTCCTTCTGTTTCTGGGCTTCGCGCTATTATTGATGTTCCCCCTATTTTGGATGGTCAGCTCGTCCTTTAAGGATAAAAGTGAAATCTTTCTGAATCCGCCGGTTTGGGTTCCAACCCTGTGGCATTGGGAAAATTATACGGAGCTTTTTACGGATCGTAATTATGGGCGCGTGCTATACAACAGTTTTTTTGCATCCGGGATTTATACGTTTGGTGCGTTGTTCTTTTGCTCTTTGGCGGGATTTGCGTTTGCCAAATACAACTTTAAGGGAAAGGCCGTTCTATTCCTGATTGTCCTGGGTTCCACCATGGTTCCTGCTGAATCGGGGATGATTCCTTTATTTGTGATTTATAGGGAGCTTGGCTTAATCGATAACATCTGGGGTATTATTCTGCCTGGATTGGCTAATGCCTTTGGTATATTTTTTATGCGGCAGTACTGTTCGTCTATCCATGATGAACTGCTCGAGGCTGCCCGGGTGGATGGCTGCACCGAATTCAGGATATTTTTCACCATAGCCCTGCCCAATATAAGGCCCGCTATGGCAAGTCTGGGAATAATTTTCTTTGTTAACCAATGGAACAACTTTTTATGGCCGATGGTCATTCTAAGATCTGCGGAAAACATGACCATTGCCGTAGCCATCAGAGGACTTCAAGAGGGAATCCGCACGCCTTATCACTTAATCATGTCTGCGTCGGTTGTGAGCATCGTGCCCTTAATCTTGATTGTTTTCCTGTTTCAAAAACAATTGATTTCCGGATTGATGGATGGCTCCCTGAAGGGTTAACCTGAGGCATTTAAATTCAAGACAAAAGGACACTGATTTTAAAACAATTGCCCGTTTTCCAATGCTTGTAAATTCATTAAAGTGAATTTGTAAGCGTTTTATGGACGCATTACAATACTCTAAACAAGGAGGTTTTATAATGAAAAAGGTTTTTTGTATTTTATTTGCATTCGTTTTGATACTGTCGTCTGCAGCGGGGTATGGTCTCTCCGGCTCCGATGAGGTAAAGGCTGCAGGCACCGAGCTTTGGAGGATCGGCAATGTCAATGCCGAAACCTCCGAGTTCGCCACCAGCGGGAGCGGGGCACTTACTTACACCGTGCCGTCAGATTGGGCGACCAAAACATCATGGACGGATTTCCAGGGCAAGTGGGAAACCTCATCCGGCAACAACCTATCTTATACCATCAACTACAGCTTATCTTCTGTTCCGGCAAACGCATACTTTGAAATGGGTGTGTATGACGCGGATAATGAAACAAGCGCGTACAAAGTGAAAGTGAACGGAGTGGAGCTGAATGTCAAGTGGGTTGGAGGACGCAATAAAACCGGTTCGGGTTTTGACAGTGTCATTCACCTTTACTGGCCCATCCCGACAAACGTGCTCACGACCGGCGCAAATACGCTGCAGATCTACAGCCCGCTGCAGAATACAGGCAACAGTATGGTGACGGGGGGGGATAAAGGAACGGTATTGCTGGATTACATCCGTTTTATCAACGGCAGCCAAAATGTCTACAAGCCGAT
>DASWUO010000276.1:0-12251 GCA_036401615.1 Bacilli bacterium
CGGTGAATAGGTTGGGAATGCCTGCATTAAGCTCACACTTGCGAAAATTACTATAAGCGCCGGTATTATGGGGAAATTTCCCCGTCAGTAGGGCACATCGGGACGGCAAACACCAGGGACTGGCCGTGTAGGCTTTGTCGAATTGAATGCTTTGGCCTGCCAATTGATCCAAGTTTGGCGTAGAAACCGCTTCATTTCCATAGCAGCTCAATGCATCTTTTCGCAACTCGTCAGTAGTAATAAGTAATATATGCGGTGCCGTCATTTAACAGTCTCCTTCATCATTTTCAGATCGATTGCTTCCGCCCAATCGTTAAGACGGCTTTCCGCATCCGTTCCCTTCATGGCCTTCGTATGCGGCGAAATCCTCCTGGCCACCGGTCCCCCGCCTCCCGTGCCATCGATTAATGTCTTCAGATCCGTTATATCCGCCCGCCAGTTCAATAAAGCGACAACCAGCTCATTTCTGATTTCCAAATAAACGGGCTCATCGAATAAATCTGCAGTTTCCAGTGGGTCGGCCTGCCGATCGAATAGCCTGCCGCGCCGTTCCTCGAAATAATATTCCAATTTCCAGCGTTTGGTTGCAACTGCGGCTGACTTGTACAGCGTAGCAACAGCACATCTCCTTGGCGAGGCCTTACCATTTACGAGCGGGGTGAACAGATCGAATCCCTGCATCGTGGGGCAGCTTGTGCCCGCGGCTGCTAAAATTGTCGCGGGAATATCGTTCCATATGGCAAAATCGCGTTTGGCCCCGGAAGGCAGTGTTCCCGGCATACTCATAATAAAGGGAACACGCCAGGTTGCATCATAAAAATTATGCTTGTCGTTAAACCCGTGATCGAACAGCTGCATACCGTGGTCGGAAGAGAAAATGACCAACGTATTTTCGCGGATACCCTTCTCATCCAAGTAATCGATCAGCCTGCCGATTTGTGCATCGCAATAAGCGGCTAACCCGTAATAAAGCTTTCGAAGCCGATCTACTTTTTCTTCAAACCGCTTATGATAAACCTTGCCGTTACCTTCATACAAATCCACAAGGTTCGTATTGGTTTGGCTCTCTTCCCCCGTCCATTCCGTCAGTCCAAGCAATCGCTTTAAATGTTCCGGAAATTGATTTATTTCCCCTTCCATGTAATTAATTGGGGGCAGTACAATGTCATCGAACAAGCAGGCCCATTTTCCAGGGGGATCAATCGGTTCGTGTGGACTTACCATTGAACAGAAAGCGAAGAACGGCCCCTGCTCCTTTGCTAAAACCCGTTCGATTTCGCTTATGGTCGTATCAACCAGAAACGATTCCATAAATAGCTCCTCTGGTACAGGGTTCGAGTCCGAGCTGACACGGGAATAACCGTGCCCCTTGATAAATGGGGCATACGCATCGTTTGCGCCGCTCGATTTCTCCGTAACGATATGCTGTACGTCGAACGAATCCGGTACAGGACCGAAATGCGTTTTGCCGACCATAATATTCTTGTAGCCTTGTTCCTTCAATAAGTCGGGAAACACAGGAAAATGGGTTAAGCGGTTGATTCCATTCTCAATGCAGCCGTGAATTGGTGTATGAACACCTGTCATCAGACTGCAGCGGGCCGGTGAGCAAACGGTAGAGGATGTATGCGCCTGCTCAAAGAGAACCCCAGCCGTTGCAAGCCGATCCAAATTCGGTGATATGGCAAAAGCGCTGCCCATGCACCGCAGCGTATCCCATCTTTGGGAGTCAGTCGTTATCAGTAAAATGTTCGGCTTCGGCTTGTTCATGGCAATCGCTCCTTGATGTTTCCTATTTTCCTTACCGCTTGAACAATTTATTTGCAACCAGATCGGCAAGAAAAGGACTGGAGCCGCGCAGATCCTGCAGAAGCAGTGCGCGCATATGCGCCAATTCATCCGCTCTCGATAGCTCCGCAGCTACATTGATGTTTTCATAGGGATCTGTATCAAGCTCGTACAGCTCTTCAACATCCTTGTAACGGAATATATATTTGTGGTTAGGTGTGCGGATTGACAGATTGACGCTGTCTGACTCAAGCTCGAATTGCTCCGGAGCGATGCTTTCTCCGCCCTGGGTGGCGCTTTCATCTCCACCGAGCTTAAACGTCTCGGCTAAAACATATTCCCTGTGCGTCTTCTTGCTTGGATTGTTTAACAAATCTGCGAAAGACCGCCCCTCGATCTGCTCTTTAATAGAAATGCCTGTTAAATCCGCCAAAGTCGGAATGATGTCGACGAGAGAGACCAAAGCATCGCTTTTCCCTCTTGCGGATGCTCCGGTGTTGGCCATAATCAGGGGCACTCTCAGCGCTTCCTCGTAATGTAGCACAAACCCCTTCTTCACTAGCCCGTGGGCGCCCATCATGTCACCGTGATCGGAGAGGAACACAATGATCGTATCCTCATAGAGGCCGTTCTCTTTCAAATAGGCAACAATATCCCCAACCTGCTTATCGATCAAGGCGCACAGCCCCAAATAATGGGCAATAAATCGCCTCCATTCCTGTTCATCCAGTCCCTCCATCACCCGATAATACGGGGATTGCAGCACTTCCTTTGGCTTTCCTTCCAGTCCAATCAGGAAGTTTTCCGGCAGCTTCACATCCTCCGGCTTAACCAATTGGTCATATGGGGCCGGAACGATCATTGGAAAATGGGGTGCATTGTAGGAGCAAACGGCGAAAAACGGCTCGTTCTGCGGCCTGCGCTCAAGAGCCTCCACAAATTTCCCTGTTTGCCATGTTTCCAAGAAATGCTCCAGCGGAATATCCGATGAACCGCAAGGCGCAAGGCCCGGCTGCTTAAGCCGCTCAATATCCGCATGAGTCAAGTTTTCGGGATGCGTCTCATGAAGCCGATATCCCAGCGCGCGGACATAGTCCCGATACTCCTCAATGTAACGTCCGCGGTCTTTGCCTTCGATCACCGCGGGAATTACCGATATGTCGTCGAAATGAAACCTTTCCGGCGCCGTACCGGGGACATGCCATTTGCCCGTATAAATGGTATGATAGCCTGCGCTTTTAAAATTGGAGACTAATCCTTCATCCCTTAAATCTTTGCGAATGCTGCGCCAATTACCCGTAACCTGATGCCCGTGAGGCATTAATCCGCTCCACAAGCTGGCTCTGGCGGGGCAGCAAAGCGGATAGGGTGTGTAGCAATTGTCCATAGAGATTCCCTCTGCGGCAAGTTTATCCAAGTGTGGGGTTATGGAAATTGGATTGCGGTGACTACCGATCGTGTCCCAGCTTTGTTCATCGCTCATGAGGATAACCACATTTTTACGTTTCATATTTCTTGTGCCCCTTTCATAGTTACCATGGAGCCAACCGCTCCGGCAGCGGATCTGCCGTCTCTGCCATCCGGTCGCATAACCGGACCATCATCTCCATTTGGACTGACGCATGCTGCGGATGGTTCCATAAGTTGTTTGTTTCCCGCGGATCGGATTCAAGATCATAAAGCTCGCCATCCCCGCTCCTGTGATACACAACCAGCTTATAACCGACTGTCCGCACCATTGTTGCGAAGCCTCCTATACCGTCTTGTTTCGAGCTCGCATTATAATGCTCACAATAAACATCGCTGCGGTGAGCTGCACTCCCTTTCACACCATTGAGCAAAGACGTTAACGGTTTACCCTGCATCCCGGGATAGATCGGCAATCCCGCCGCCTCCAACAAAGTTGGAGCCAGATCAACCAGCTCTACCAGATCAGTTACACGCCGGTTTCCACCAAAGGCGCCTGGATAGGAAATAATCAACGGCACGTGCACGGAAGGCTCATAAAAGTAAGATCCTTTCAAATAAATGCCGTGATCGCCAAGCATCTCCCCATGGTCGGACATAAAGATGATCATTGTGTTATCCAACTGATAAGTACGTTCCAATGCTTCGACCATTCGTCCTACCTGCTCATCAACCAGATCCACCATCGCCCAGTAAGCGGCGCGAACCACCCGGTGGTCGGCATCGGACATTTCCGCAAACGGATAAAAATTCGGATTGCCGTAAGCTCCTTTGTGGTCAAATCGTTGAAAGAATGATTTATTCTCCAACTCTCCTTCCTCGTAATTCGGCAGCGGGATGTCCTCCAGAAGGTCCAAATACCGTTGTAAATAATCGGTTGGCGGATCGAAGGGATGATGCGGGTCAAACATGTTAACGGAAAAGAGCCAAGGCTCCTCGAAGTGTTGGTTCGCCTCGATAAACTGGATCGCTTTCCCGGCGCACCAGGTCGTCTGATGGTCCCGGCCTTCCGGACCTGTCTGCACGAACCGGCTATCCGCAATCGGAAGCGGTTTATACTCCTTCCCCCTGGAGCTTAGCCACTGTATATATTCATTGGTCGGCCAACTGCCCTCAGGATGATGAGACCAATGGAATTGCTTGTAGCCATCGTTGATTCGACGTTCCCCGGAGGGTGCCACCCTTGGGTCGCATGCGGAAATATGAAGTTTGCCCGCCAGCCCGCATGCATATCCCGCATCGGCTAGCAGTCGGGTGGCAAGCACTTCGTCCTCCGGTATATTTTGGCCGTTTTGTCGGCACCTCGTCGTTCGGGGATATCTTCCCGTTAAAAAGCTTGCCCGGCTGGGCGTGCAAACGGTCGACTGACAAAAAGCGTTTTCAAACAAAATACCTCTTTCAGCCAAACGATCAAGATGAGGCGTTTTCACCCGCATATTTCCGTAGCACCCTAGCGTGTCAAATCGTTGCTGATCGGTGCATATCCATAAGATATTAGGCCGACTCATTGTTTGGATCCCCCCTTGTTACATAGATATTCCTTCTCAGACCGGGACAATCGCAGCCACACGGAATCCGCAGTTGCTGGTCGAACTGTCAGGCGTGTTGGAACTGCGTGCCGCCAACCGGTATCGGTTACAGTAGGAGCGGTGACACAAGAAGGAACCGCCGCGCATCGACCGTTTTCCACTAGGCTTGGAATAATACGGGTTCACTTGACTTGTTATTCGGTGATAATCCGGTACAAACCAGTCGGCGCACCATTCCCATACATTTCCTGATACATTATATAGTCCATATCCATTGGGCTCGTAGGCGTCAACTGGAGCGGTTCCAAGGTAGCCGTCGCTTACATGATTTACATCAGGAAATTTCCCCTGCCAGATGTTGCAACGATGCTGTCCGTCTACTTTCAATAGGTCTCCCCACGGGTATGTCTTCTGTTCCGCACCGCCGCGGGCAGCGAACTCCCATTCCGCCTCCGTCGGCAGCCTTGTCCCTGACCACCGGCAGAAAGCATCCGCATCGTTCCAAGAAACGTGAACTACAGGGTGATTCGCACGATCTTCAATATCCGTGCCGGGTCCCTCCGGCTTCATCCAATTAGCGCCTTCCACGGGCAGCCACCAAGGAACGCCTTGCGGAACTTCCGTTACTTTCTCTTTGACTTCATCAGAAGCCAACAAATGAAACACATACGACCAGCCGAATCGCTCAGCCTCGGTTACATAACCGGCAGCCTCCACAAATGTCTTAAAATCATCGTTTGTTACAGTATATGGAGCCATATAAAAGCTCTTCACTTCCACCTTCCGTATCGGGCCTTCGCCATCTTGCGGAAATCCGTCACTGTTCTCGGTTCCCATTAAGAATTCACGCCCCTCGAGAAGGAGCAGTTTTCTTCTATAATCTTCAGATAAACTTGCGAATGGTTGTAAAGGCTGAGCTGGCAGACCGGGTGTAAACCCATCGTCCCTGCGGGCAGCGCAGCATGATTTTTGAGGTTCTTGCATGGATTAGCCTCCTCTTCATAACGTTTAAATTCTATCCGTATATAGCCACACCAAACAATCCTGAGAACATTATCACATAAACCGGATGAATCCGATAGTATAGCAGAGCGGCCAGCGACCCTGCAAAAATTAACAATAAGCTTAAGGTATGCCAAGAAAAAGAAGCAAATAATCCGTTATTGACAGCAAACATGATTGCGGTATAGATGATCAACCCGGTAATAATCGGCCTCAACCCGTAAAAAGCGGATTTAACGGCATGTCCATTATGTAATTTATTAAAGGCGGCACCTATCACAAGAATGATGATGAAGGAAGGTGTTACCACCCCAAGACATGAAATGACCGCCCCTATAAATCCCATTTGCTCAAATCCAATAAAAATAGAAATGTTCGTGGCTATAGGCCCCGGTGACATTCCCGCCACGGCGATAACGTCGGTAAACTCCTGAGGGGTCATCCAGTTGTGGCGGTTAACAACCTCCTCTTGGATAAGAGGGATCATTGCAAAACCGCCTCCGAAAGAAACAAAGCCTATCAGGAAAAATGTCAGAAATAAATCCCACAACATGCTAACACCCCCTAGATCCCCTCACCAAAATAATAATCCTTGTATTTGAATGGAGACTGCGTCTCTTTATCAAATTTAATCGGCAACCTCAACTTCTTTTTAATACCCACGATAACCATCCCCGCCGCTCCCCCTCCAATAACAAGTGCGATAGGATGAACATGCACCAAACCAATAGCCGCAACTGTAATGATGATTAGAGTGACCGTAGTTCTATCAATGGCCGCTGTTTTTCCGATCGTGATGGCGGCATACGTAATTAAGGCGACAATCGTAGCCCGAATAGCTACAAAGGCGGCCTCTATTTTGGGATGATCCTGAACCTGCAGAAAGAAGAGACTTAAGACGACCACGATACAGAAGGTTGGAAGCACAATACCGGCCATAGCCGCAATAGCGCCAAGCACTCCAGCCAGCCGATATCCTATAAATGTCGCCGAATTAATCGCTATCGCACCGGGAATCGACTCAGAGAGTGCAAATACATCGGCGATATCTTTGCTGTCCACCCATTTCCGCTTCTCGACAACCTCCTTTTCGATCAGCGGAATCATCACATATCCTCCGCCGAAGGTAGCGGGTCCGATTCTGAAGAAGGTAATAAAGATTTGGGCTAACAATTTAAAATCTAATGGTCTATGCCGCATGAAACCACACCTGTTCATTATAGATATTGTCTTCATGATAGCACACTTTATTTCATATTGGAATAATCATTCGTTTAATTTCTGATAGTTAACTAATACATTTAATATTTCATATATTTTTTGCTTACTTTATACTATAATGAACTTAAGTGAGTATCCCGATCGGATGAATGGGGTATAGCGCTTGACTATTTTTAGAAGTCCACGTAATCTCGATAGAGGAGCCGTGCGATGATCTGGATCCTTAAGGAGGACATATAAAACAATGATCCCGCTAGAACAACGAATTCCCGGACAGAAACATAAGAATATCTATGAACTTCTGCGAAAACAAGATACCGTGTCGAAAATTGAACTTCTAGAGCAAACCAAATGGTCCGTAAGTACGATGACCCGGACACTTGAGGAGTTGGTCGAACAGGGCTTGATTGCGGAAGCCGGTTTCGGTGAGTCCTCCGGCGGCAGAAGACCCATTCTGTATAAGATAAACCCGGCTTACGGATATGTTTTCGGCATAGAGATTTCCCGATCCTACTCTATGCTGGCTTTGTTCGACATGAGTATGGCTAGAATTGATTCCAGACGTTGGCCCATGAACGAGGGCATGACACCGGAGGTACTGATTCAGGAAGTGGTGTACACCGCTCATAATATGTTAGCGGTTCATGGGATATCCAAGACTTCGGTGCTGGGGATGGGGATCGGCGCCGTTGGACCAATAAACCGATTCACCGGAACCATTATTGATCCGCCCTATTTCCCAGCCAAGGGTTGGACCAACGTACCTATCCGTGAATTGTTCGAACAGCAGCTTTCTTTTCCTATTATTTTAGACAATGGGGCTAACATGGCTATTGCCGGCGAAAGCTGGGCATCCCGAAGCCATGATTACCAACATCTGCTCTATGTTCATCTGGGGGTGGGACTGCGTTCTGCCATGATGGCAAGCGGTAAAGTCGTTTACGGTGCGGTAGATATGGAAGGATCGCTAGGCCAGATGATTATCCAGACCGATGGTCCGCGACTAAGGGAAACCGGCAACTTTGGGAGCCTTGAAACCTATGCCTCCATCCACTCCCTTGAACAACAAGCAAGAGCAAAGTTGAAGCAGGGAAGACAAAGTATTTTACAGAAGATGTTGGATCCTGACAAGGGCTTCGATAAAGTGAACTTTTCCGATCTAACGCGGGCGTATGTTGAGCAAGACCCTCTGGTTGTAGAGCTATTTACCCAAGCAGCTACTTATTTTGGCATCGGCCTATCGAACCTGCTTAATATTTTACATCCGGAGAAAGTGATATTGGGAGGGCCTCTCATTAATTTTCATCCCATGTTTTTTGAAATCTCGACACAAACCGCTGTCCGCAATACACATCACTATCCTGCTTACCAGGTTGTTTTCAGCCAGGGGAATTTAGGCGAGGACGCTCTGGTCACGGGGGCTGCAGTTATGATTGTTAATGAAATTACGGAATTCTGATTCAAATAAATAAATACACTTGCCGATTCAGTCTTGAGTAGGGAAAATAAAGTTCTTTAATGACCCCTGTTCTTATGATGAGATGCGGAACTGAAATGCGTTATATTTAAGTAATTGCTCCTTTTGAGGTTTTTGGGGATCTATGGTGCGTTATTTCAAGATATCTTGGTGCGATAACTTGAAAATGTTCCGAATAGCAGCTCTCAGATCCCATGAGTATCTATATGTCCAACCCTAACGAAAATAAGACCCCTCAGATCCTCCTTTTAATGTTCACATATTATGTGAAAAAAATCACATTACTTATTGTATGATCTAGTTATATCCAATAAAATTATGTTATTCTCATAAGAACAGGTGATATAAATGAACAAATACAAGAAACAAGAACGTGTCTTGATCATCGTCTGCTGTATTGTTGCAGGAATCATGCTGTTATCTTTCATCAGTAAATTTTTCAGGTAATTTTCTAACCTTCATAAGGAGTTGAGTTGCCATGCCGGAGTACGATCCGATTCTCTACAGCCGCATTCTTACTTTTACTACGTTGGCGTTTCATATTATTTTTGCCACGATCGGGGTAGGTGTTCCCGTGATGATCGCGTTGGCCGAGTGGATGGGCATCAAACGCAAGGATCCGCACTACCTGCTCTTAGCCCGGCGTTGGGCCCGCGGGTTTGTGATTACTGTAGCCATCGGTGTCGTTACCGGCACAGCAATTGGCCTGCAGTTGAACCTGCTCTGGCCGAGCTTTATGAGGGTTGCCGGACAGGCGATTGCCCTGCCGCTGTTTATGGAGACCTTCGCCTTCTTCTTCGAGGCGATTTTCTTGGGCATTTATCTTTACACGTGGGATCGGTTCGAAAACAAGATGACCCACTTCTACCTGCTGATTCCGGTGGTAATAGGCTCATCGGCATCGGCCTTCTTCATTACCGCAGTGAATGCCTTTATGAACACCCCTCAGGGCTTTCGCATGGAGAATGGCAAGATCGTTGACATCCAACCGCTGGTGGCGATGTTTAACCCGGCGACTTCCACCAAGGTTTCCCATGTGCTATCTTCAGCTTACTTAACTTCCGCCTTTGTGCTGGGTGCGATTGCCGCCTACGCTTTATTGAAAGGAAAAGATCATGTTTATTATAAAAAAGCATTAAAATTAACGATGACAGCGGCATTGATTTTTGCAGTTGCCACGGCGGCTATAGGAGATTTATCAGGTAAATTTTTGGCGAAATACCAACCGGTCAAGCTGGCCGCGGCGGAATGGCATTTTGAAACGGCAAAGGAAGCTCCGCTTGTACTTGGGGGTGTCTTAAACAAAGAGGACAATACGATAAAATATGGCTTAAAAATCCCCTACGCCTTAAGTATTCTCGCCCACGGCAATCCCGGATCTGAAGTGCTTGGGCTGGAGGAATTTCCTGAGGATGAACGCCCGCCGCTTTCGATCCATTATATGTTTGATGCCATGGTAGCTATAGGTATTTTCTTGCTGCTTGTTTCGCTAATTTATTGTGTTCTTGCCAGAAGACGAAAAGGCAGTCCCAAACGCCGATGGAACCCCAACAACCGCCCGCTGTTGTGGGCAATCGTAGCTGGCGGCCCGTTATCGGTGCTGGCCATTGAATTGGGCTGGATGTTTGCGGAACGGGGCAGGCAGCCTTGGATCCTCGTCGGATTTATGAAAACCTCCGAAGGGGCCACAACCTCTGCCCATGTGGATACGATGCTGTTACTGTTTGTCACCTTATATATTATCTTAGGTTTTACCGTGATTCGAATTCTTACAAAAATGTTTAAAAACCATTCCGCAGAGGACGAAATTAACGCTATAAAAGCCGAAGCCGACATAACAAAAGCCGAAAGAAACTCCATGGAAGCCACAGGAAACCATTCGGAAACTGAGGTGAATTCTAAACTATGAGTTACGAATTAATTGGAATTACGGTGCTCTGGATCTTCCTGTACGGTTACTTGATTGTCGCTTCGATTGATTTTGGCGCAGGGTTCCTGAGCAGCTACACTGTCTTGACCGGCAAAAAACATATCATCCACGGTGTCATTGAACGCTACCTCTCCCCTGTCTGGGAAGTAACCAATGTTTTTCTGGTCTTCTTCATGATTGGGTTTGTGGGATTTTTTCCGGACACGGCTTTCTATTATGGAACCGCCCTGCTGATTCCGGGGAGCATCGCTATTGTGCTGCTGGCCATTCGGGGATCCTATTATGCATTTAGTACTTATGGGGCGCGTGACCGGAAAATATACATTCTATTGTACGGTGCGAGTGGTTTACTGATTCCTGCTTCACTTTCTACGGTATTGACGATTTCCGAGGGCGGATTTATAGATGCTGAGGACGGGAAGGTTACTTTTCTGTTTCGTGAGCTGCTTCTAAGTTCCTATTCATGGGCCGTGATCCTGCTTGCACTGGTCAGCGTGCTGTATATTTCAGCAACGTTCCTGACTTATTACGCTCACCGGGCCAAGGATATGCCAGCCTTGGAACTGCTGCGCAAATACGCGCTTTTTTGGAGTTTTCCTACGATAGGAAGCAGTCTGCTTGTCTTTTACGCGATCAGTTACCATAACCCGATCCACTACGCCGGCATGGTTGACCTGTCCTGGATGTTTGCTCTATCCTTGACCTGTTTTATCATCGCGATATCCTTGATCTGGACCCGCCAGCGCTATGGTACAGCGTTCATTCTGGTTATGCTCCAATTCGCGCTGGCCTTCTTTGGCTATGGGGCCTCGCATCTTCCTTACATTCTGTACCCTTATCTGACGATGTACGATAATTTCACCAATGAAGCCATGGCCCTTGCGTTGATTATCGCTTTTGTAGCGGGGCTGCTGCTGTTGATACCCTCCTTGTACTTGATCATGAAACTGTTCCTCTTTAACACGAAGTATGTGGAAGGCCGGGAGAAGAAGTAAGGTCTAAAAAAGGCTCAATTGGAAAAAGGGACAGGCAGCATTTCAAATAAGTATCTAAAACTACCCTATATCTCTTCCACACCCCCAAAGCAGGATCATCAATGAACAATAAGGTTCTTTCAGAACCCTATATCAAAAAAATGGCCATCACTACTGTTAATACGGTCCTTTTGGACGCTTATGCATCCTTCCGTCCACCTGGAACCGATTTTGCCGAACAGAAATATAACTCCCTCGAAAAGGTGGTGAAGAAGATGGACTTCTTTCTAATTACAGTCGCACCGCCTCTGATTATTGTTATTTCTCTTGCAGTTTTGTTTATTTGGGTATTATTATTCTGAGAAATATACTTCTAGTTCTGACATGGAAGTGAAAGCTGACTTCCCTCCGGGCTTTCCTATGATCCGGATACCGTCTCCCCACGTATCAGCGAATGAAAACACGTATTCGGTGTTGGAGCCGACTTCTGAATTAGAAAGATAGACGGGTTCAACAGAAAGGCCGCTAATATCTTTCCACTCAAAATTCTGTCTTACTTGAACCTTCAAATCTTCGAACCATCCCCCTAAACCTTCAATTACATCACCGGTCGTATAGACCAGTTTGTTCATCTTATAGGTTTGCGGCCAGGTATAACCCCAGAAGTCTTCCGTTTTAAGCTCTCCATTAAAGCTGCTTTCCGAATCTTGTTTATTCCCATCATTACCCGCATTCATATTACCCAGTTGTCCCGCTCTGGAAATGGGCGTTACATCTTGGGAATTTTCAGGTAAAGCAAGGTTTTTTCCGCTTTTCCCATTTTTCGGCTTCGTCTCCGTGTAAAGTGTTACCAAGAGCCTTCT
>DASWUO010000277.1:0-2590 GCA_036401615.1 Bacilli bacterium
CGTGGAGAAAGGCCAGAAAATCGGCGTGATGGGCAGTACAGGCCATTCCACCGGGGTGCACTTGCACTTTGAAGTCGACAAATCGGGCAGCACCCAGAACCCCATGAAGTATCTGCGTAAGTAAACAGGAAGGCCTATCCCCTTCTCTTGTAGCTAACTTTTTAACTACTTAATTGATGTCTTAGCACCATGGTGCGGGGATGTCTTTTTTTTCTTGAAAAGGCAAGTGCAAGTTGTGGTAATATAGAGGGAAGGTGGTGTGTACGATGTTTGGGAAAATATTAGTGGTGGAAGATGAGCAGCCGATTTCGGACATTTTAAAATTTAATCTTGAAAAAGAAGGCTATCAGGTCATCTGTGCTTTTGACGGGGGGACCGCGGTGGAGATGGCTTTGGCGGAATTGCCCGATTTAATCTTGCTCGATCTGATGATTCCCGTGAAGGATGGCATGGACGTTTGCCGTGAGGTTAGAGCGAAGCTAAACACGCCTATTATTATGTTGACCGCCAAGGACACGGAGCTGGACAAGGTATTGGGTTTGGAAATGGGCGCCGATGATTATGTGACCAAACCTTTCAGCGCACGGGAGATTCTCGCCAGGGTGAAGGCTCATCTACGCCGGCAGACGAAGACGATGCAATCCCAACAGGAAACAGCGCAGCAGGGTTTGCGGATCTTGAATCTTCTTATAGACAGTGATATGTATGTAGTTTATAAAGATGGTGCCGCCATCGATTTGACGCATCGCGAATTTGAATTGGTGTATTATTTGGCCAAGAACAGCGGCAAGGTGATGACACGGGAGCATCTGCTCCAGGCGGTATGGAGTTTTGAATATTTGGGTGATATGCGGACGGTGGATGTGACCATTCGGCGGCTGCGCGAGAAGATTGAAGATGATCCGAGCAAGCCGGAATACATTATTACAAGAAGAGGTTTAGGGTATATGATGCGCAATCCCAAGCTGGGAGGACTGTGACCGATGAAAGGGATTCGTTTTTTTCAAACGATCCAATTGAAGCTGATTATTATTTATGTTCTGCTGATCCTGGTGTCCATGCAGCTGATCGGTGTTTATTTTATAAGAGCGTTGGAGACTCATTTTGTTAATAATTTCTCGGAATCGCTTGTGAAACAAGTGGATTTATTGGCCAATTTTGTTGAGCCCTATTTATCGGTGAATCAAGAGGGAGATCAGTCTGAGGAACAAAAGTATGAAAATTTAAATGCCATCGTGAAAAATTTAAATACTATCAGCAATGCGGAAATTCAGATTATTAATGCAAATGGTGTCGTGTTAAGCACGTCTTTATTGTCGCGTCAGCTGATTGTAGGGCAGAAAACCACCCAACCGGAGGTTGGAAAGGCTTTACAGGGAATTCTTCTAAATGAAAAAACCGTGATTGACTCCGAAGGTGTGCGTAATAAAATTATTGCCAAGCCGATTTTTGAAGGAAACAAGGTTGTAGGTGCCATTTATATGATTGCTTCGATGGAGAACCTGTACACTACGATCAACCGGATTAACCGGATTTTTATATTCGGGACTTTGATAGCTCTGGCAATGACTGCGCTATTGGGTGTAATTCTATCAAACACCATAACCAGCCCGATAAAAGTTATGACGAAGCAGGCAACAGCGATGGCTGAGGGTGACTTTAACCACCAAGTGAAGGTTTTTGACAACGATGAGATTGGCCAATTGGGTACGGCCTTCAATTATATGACGAATCGGCTGAAGGAGGCGCTGTCGCTTAATGAAGAGGAGAAGGAGAAGCTTGCTTCTATTCTTTCCAATATGAGTGACGGTGTTATCGCAACAGATAATCGCGGCAAGGTGATTGTGGCTAATCAACGGGCCAAACAGATTCTGCAGGTCAACGAAAAGGACTTGGAGGATCTGGACATCTCCAAACTTCTCGGCATGTCGAATGAAAGAGTCGAGCATTATGTTTCCGCCCAGCAGAATACGGCAATCATTGAATTGGCGCTTCGCGGAGCGGTAGAACTGATCAAGGTGAAGGTGACCTTTACTCCGATTCATCGAAGAGATACCGGCATCACCGGTACGATAGCTGTGCTTCAAGATGTCACCGAACAGGAGAAGGTCGATCAGTCAAGGAGGGAATTTGTCGCTAACGTTTCCCACGAACTTCGAACCCCTCTAACTACAATTAAGAGTTACCTGGAAGCATTGGAGGACGGAGCCATTGAAGATGCTCCATTGGCACACCGGTTTGTCGGGGTTACCCGGAACGAAACAGAGCGGATGATTCGCTTGGTCACAGATTTGCTGCATTTATCGCGCTTGGATTCGAAGCAAGCCATTATTACTAAAGAAGCTACCCAAATTGATAATATGCTTGAAGAGGTTGCCGACCGGTTTTCTTTTCAACTGCAGCAGCGGGCGATTGAGATCCTGATCAATGTAGAACAAGGGATCAAACCGATTATGCTGGATCCGGACCAGATCGACCAGGTGCTCGACAATCTGGTTTCCAATGCGATCAAATATACCGGAGAAGGCGGAATGATTGAGATTGCTGCCCGCTATATAGACAGGGATTGGCTTGAGGTTTCTGTAAGAGA
>DASWUO010000278.1:0-2501 GCA_036401615.1 Bacilli bacterium
CACATCATCGGGAAAGGTGAATTCATTTGAGCCAATATCTCAATCAACAGAAAGGGATTCTCATCGCATTAGCTATCATCATGCTTTATTTATCACCCTTGTACCTTCTCGGTGAAAATGCCCATGTCCGCATTCATGACAACATTGATTCCAACATCGGATGGTATAAGCTGTTGGCCCAGAATGGACATATCTTCGGACCGCTCCATCTGCTTGTACAGAACATGATGAATGGGATGCCGCGGGTTGCTTTCGGTTCGGAATTCAACTTAAATCTGTGGTTGTATGCTTTCTTCCAGCCCTTTACCTCTTACACCATTAATGCGACCTTAATGCGTCTGGCGGCTTTTGTTGGCATGTATTTGTTGCTTAAGCACCATTTTATTAAAAAAGACAACATCAGCAGCACAGGTAACAGAGACCGGGAAATCATTATCATCGGAACATCCCTTACCTTTGCCCTCTTGCCTTACTGGCCTTCGGGAGGATTAAGCATTGCCGGCCAACCGCTGATATTGTTTGCTTTCCTGAACATCAGAGCCCACAAAGCATCCTATAAAGACTGGCTTCTCCTATTCTTGATCCCCCTTTACTCCAATTTAATTTACGTTTGCTTCATGCTGGCTGTTTTGGGACTACTGTTGTTATATGATTGGGTAAAAACCAGAAAGTTCAACTTGAATTTCATGGCCGGTATCGCTTTTATGTCGCTCATCTACTGTCTGGTGGATTATCGTATGATCTATTCGATAATCCACCCTGATTTTGTAAACTTCCGCACTGAATTTAATCTGGGCCACACCTCTCTACCCGGGGTTTTCCGGTTAGCTCTCAAAAACTTCACTGTAGGACACGGTCATGTTGCTACAGTACATTTCTTTCTGGTTCTGCCCCTTACCATTGCGGCTCTTGCGGTGGCAATCATCAGGAGAGAAAAAGCCAAGCTGCTCATTTCCCTATTGCTGATTCATGGTGCTTTATCCATTTGGTATGCTTTCTGGTACTGGGAAGGAATGCGGGTGATTAAAGACAAATTCTCGATCGCCAACACTTTCAATTTCAGCCGTTTTCAATTTCTTCATCCGGTGTTCTGGTACGTCTCTTTTGCTGTGGCGTTAATGATCCTGCTGCAGAGGGTAAAGCATGGGCGTAAAATTGCATTGGCCGCCTTATGTTTACAGGTTGGCATCTTATTCTGTTTCAATGACGAAATCTTGTACCGCACGGTTGGGCACCCTTCTTATAAACAATTTTATGCCGAGGGGTTGTTTAAGGAGATTCAACATTTCATCGGACGCAAACAACCCGATTACCGGGCGGTCAGCATCGGCCTTCATCCGATTATCGCGCAATATAACGGCTTCTATACTTTGGATTTCTATAATAATATTTACCCCTTATCTTATAAGCATAAGTTTAGGGAAATCGCGGCTGCTGAGTTTGAAAAGAATAAAAAAATCCGCAGATATTACGATAATTGGGGCGCACGATGTTATATTTTTACCGCGGAATTAAAGAAGAAATACATGTTTACGAAAAAATCCAAGACCCAACTTCATCATCTGCAGCTGAATTCGAAGGCACTCGCGCAAATGGGCGGGGAGTATGTGTTTTCTGCAGTGAAGATTAACAACAATCGGGAGAATCATCTGACCTTCTTAAAAGCTTTTGAGCATAAAGACACACCTTGGCGAATTTACTTGTATAAAGTGGGTTAGAATCGATCTCCTAATCCGCTTGCCGATTCTGCCTAAACTTCAAATTTACTTCGGCATAGACGTCTTTTAATGGAACGGAAAACTTCCTCGCGGCTGCTTCACATTCACTAAATTCAGGGGCATACTGAACCATCCGGCCATCATGAAAACCCGCTTTTACCGGAATCTCTCCCCACTTGGTAGAAACAAGAACCATCTCCCGGCCAAGCCTGTGGCACGAAGCCTGCAAATAACGAATGCCGAGCGTAGTGGTTTCTGTAAAGATAATGGTTTCGATTGGTTTTAGTAAATTTTCATTAACAAGTACATTCAACATGATGCCTGGGCGGCCTTTCTTCATCACAATCGGAATCCAATAAACATCATTTGCTCCGTTCACGAATAAGGTTTCTGCCACATAAGTGCAATATTCCGGATTCATATCGTCAATATTCGCTTGGATCAGAACCATATTGGCATCAACATGCTCTTCCTTGTGCTCGAACTTCATCGTTCTTCATCTCCTATACTTCATACTATACCAAATCCAAGGAGGAATCGCACCAGTATGAAATCATTACTTCGATTAAAGCCAAGCATGTTCGGAATGTTGGTCTTATTCCTGCTATGGGGCGGCATGCCGCCTTCTGTTATTGCAGCAGAGCCCTATGCCGACCGCAGGATTCTATACGACCAGATCAGCGCAATAAGCGGGATTGCCTGGTACCACCTTGCCGCTATCGACCAATATGAAAGAACTTTAAATGCGGCCCACCGAAAAACAAGACCTCAAAGAGAGGGCCT
>DASWUO010000279.1:0-1638 GCA_036401615.1 Bacilli bacterium
TAATATTATTTGCTGTGCGCAAGAACTCTCCGGTTAACGCTCTGCCTTCAATTTCAAGTCCAATCGTCTGCGAAAGATCTCCTTTGGCCACTGCGCCAATCACACGAACCATTTCGCTCGTAGGCTGAACTAAATCGGTAATCAGCCCGTTTATGGATTCAGTGAAGATCTGCCAGGATCCTCCATAATTTCTCTGCGAGAACCGTTTGCTCAGCTTTCCTTCCTTACCTACAACAGTGGCTATGCTCTGCACTTCCTTGATCAAGCTATCTTGTTTCTCCATGATATCATTAAAGGTATCGGCAATTTTGCCGGCTATGCCATTCTTGTCATAGGGAAGTCTGGCGGTAAAATCCCCTTTTTTCAAGGCCATTAGTGCAGTCAACAACTCTTTAACATCTACTTGATCGTTGCCGGATTCAATAATTGCGGATTTATTGGTTGGCATAAAGTCTTCCTTTCTCATGAAAATATAATATTATTAGAAAAAATATAACATCTAAGAGTTTTATATTCTAGATGATTCGATAAAATCCTTTAATTTAGGGGGGTAAAAAATGTGGTGCTGCTGCCAAATAAATCAAGCCGGGCTCCAATAGAGGAGTCCGACTGCCGGTTTTATTATGAGAATTCAGTATACAGATTAAGGGCTGGAGGCTGAATCCATGGAACAACACCTTTCGTGCTTGTAATATGGGCAAGTTCTTGTTACTATTTATTTAACCACGAAGAAGAGGAGTGAAACACTTGAGTTCAAACAAATTTCAAATTCATAAACAAGAGACTGACCAAGATAATGTCCTTAATTTAAGCGGAGAACTTGACTTGTCGGTTGCACCGCAATTTCATTTAGCCCTGGAGCCGGTTGTTAAGCAGCAGGAGAAGACATTAATATTAAATTTCAAGGATTTGAAATACATTGACAGCACCGGAATAGGCATCATCATTTCCGTGCTGAAAATTCGCGATGAGCTGCAAGCACCTTTTATTGTACGTGAGATTCCCCCAACTATAAAGCGTCTGTTCGATCTAACCGGTGTATCGGAATTTTTATACGAAGGGAAAGAGAATGAAGCATGAATCCTATTCGTCTACAGATTCCGGCCCATGCGGATTACATTGATCTTGTCAGGCTCTGTCTCTATGGAATTGCTACAAAGATGGGTTTCACCTATGAGGATATTGAAGATATGAAGGTCGCTGCTTCAGAAGCTTGTAATAACGCGGTACTGCATGGCAGTCCCCAAAGGACAGGAGTCATTGATATTTCATTCAACTTAAGCGCCACTAACCTGTCCATTGTGGTGAAGGATCAGGGTCCAAGCTTTAACCATAAGGAAGGTCTGGAGAAAGCAGAATCGTTGCATAACAAGAAGATGAGTAATTTGCGAAGTGGCGGTTTGGGGTTATTCCTAATGCAGACCCTTATGGATAAAGTTGAAATCAATAACAGCAATGGAACCGAATTGACGTTAACCAAATTCGTTACAGCACAAAACTCACTTGATAAGGAGTAACCTCCGGATCAGGTGAGTTTTTGGTTTACGCAGCATTCCAAGTCAATTATTACCATTAATTAGGTTTGCTATTAGATGGTTGATCATCTTTGTCGAGCTGTGATTCCTCTTTCACGGATTG
>DASWUO010000280.1:0-3074 GCA_036401615.1 Bacilli bacterium
AACCGTTGGTTCCGCTAATATGCTGACAGAAGGATTAATATTTTCAAATTCACCTTTGCTTCCCATATCATTCACTGCCAGATACACTTCATTCTCCCAAGCCAGCAGGACA
This sequence comes from Bacilli bacterium, assembly GCA_036401615.1. Lineage (GTDB taxonomy): Bacteria > Bacillota > Bacilli > Paenibacillales > DASWUO01 > DASWUO01. Next base: position 113 of record DASWUO010000280.1, read on the forward strand.
TCTCCAATGCCGCGTTCAACGAAGGTGGTTGTAGAGCCGCGGGCTCCCGTATCAAGGACCGGTACATTCTTAAATAGTTTATTGATAAAATCCTTGCCGGCAGCTTCATCATTGTTATTATTCTTGAGAGCATACCCCCATGCGGCGAGATAATTCCAACGGGCTCCACCTGAGGTTTTCGGGTTCGGGGTGATGACTTCAACACCGTCTTTGATAAGATCGTTCCAATCCTTAATACCCTTTGGATTTCCTTTACGAACCAGGAACACAATAGTCGAAGTATAGGGCGCACTGTTATCGGTTAGCCTCTTCTGCCAGTCTTTTGCAAGCAATCCGGCTTCAGCAATGGCATCAATGTCAAACGCCAAGGCTAGGGTCACTATATCTGCCTTCAATCCATCTACTACAGCTCTTGCTTGTTTTCCGGAACCGCCATGGGATTGATTAATCGTGACGGTTTGATTCTTCTCCTTCTTCCAATAATCAGCGAACGCCTTATTAAATTCAACATACAATTCACGGGTAGGATCATAAGATACATTCAGCAGTTCAATCGGCGGCAGTTCAGACGCTGAAGATGCTGCAGACGTGTTAGTGGTTTCAGGAGCCTTGGTTTCTGCTGCGTTATTGGCATGACTACCGCATCCGATCAAACCTAACATTAGTACAGTAATCAAAGTTAACACAAATACGGTTTTTTTCATCTTCCAAAACTCCTTCTTCAATTGATTTTAATCATAATTCTTTCAAGATCCAACATAAAACTTATTAATCCGACCTGTTTACTATGAATTATAATTTTTTCTAATATAACATCCACTAATTGCTTATGTCAACATCTTTTTCAGGCAGTTTTTAAAATATTTTTTGCTCTTGGCTATTGTTCAAACGCAAATAAAATCACCCTTGCGGGTGATTTTGATGCTTAAGAATCAAAGATTAGACGCCTTCACGGAACTCCAATACGCTATTTTGCCGAAAAGCCTCCTCGACTTAGCCGGACGGAAGTACGATACGTTATTCTTCGTTTTTGAAAGGGACCGACTTCCTTTTTACTGAAATAAGGTCTCTATGTTCCGTGAAACTCACCTTTACCTGCTTAATCCAATAATAAGGCATCTACGATCCGCCTGTGGAAAATGAAAGTTTCATTCTACTTCGTAATCTTAGCATTTTTACAAAAAACTCAGTTCATAAGCGCATCCAAGGAATAATCTCCTGCACCGATCAAAGCGATACCGATTGCAACTGCCAACAGGACAAGAGGGTATTCATATCCATTTGCTGACGCCCAAACACCGTTCTTCCAATGCACTTTGAAGGTGCCGAGCATAACCAAGGCGATAAGCACACCGGCCAATGGCGTAATGAAACCTAGAGCAAATAGCGCACCTCCGACCACTTCCATTAGTCCAGCTAAAACGGCCATGAATACCCCAGGCTTAATGCCGACTGAATCCATCCAGCCACCCGTTCCCTTGGGACCATACCCGCCGAACCAACCAAATAATTTTTGTGCCCCATGCCCAATAAACAAGAATCCAACTACCACACGAACCAATAACAATCCCAATGCTGCCATTACAACCACGCTCCAATTAGTTTTATTTTAATATTCTTTAATTAAAGATATATTTTAAAAAATTAGACCCTGCATTTATCTTTTGTGATACAGGGGATAACTTGTTGTTGTTGGAACCTCAATCAGGATCAGCCGCAATATGCCTTCAGCCGTGTTACTAATATCTACCTCTGTGTCTGCTTTCGCAGCAGCAACAATAAAATCCTTATGATGAAATTGCACAGGCTCCTTCGATTCTTCCGAATCTGCCCATGTTCCTTGTCCGCGAATGGCTAGAGCAGTCAATGTATATCCGGCGTTTACTTTTTGTTTATAATGGGCGCCGCTGTTCACTTCAACATCCCACATATGGATGTCCGCAACCAACTGAATGGGTGCATCGGAGCCAATCACCGTTTTAACTTGATACCCTTCTGCATTGCTTTCCCTCGGGAAATCTTCATGCTCATACTGTTTATAAGTAGGCTGTCGCCGGACCGCTTCAGACAATTCAGGCTCAAACCAGATTTGGAAAAGTTCCGTATTCTCACTTAGCTTTTCTTGATGGCTTACTCCGGAGCCTGTTTGCATTACCTGTGCCCCGCCTGCGCCCACTGTACTCTTAGTGCCTAAGGTATCCCCGTGAAAAGCGTTCCCTTTGACGACATAAGTCATAATTTCAAAGCCTTGATGAGGATGCAAACCGATCGTTGCTTCAGCGGTTGAAGCAGCCCATGCCCAATAAAATAAGGGACCCACCCGCTTGATAACCGCTCCTTCGCCTGAAAAGCCGATCGGCTTCTGTTCTGTGATTTTCCCGCCGTCAAATTGACCAATCCCCTGCATTGCAGGTGTGTATACCAGTGCTTGCATAATAAAGTCCCTCCTCAAGTTTAGTGATGGCTAACTGCATCATAACGTTAATGTTAAGCTTATATTTCCACGGCTAGGCTAAGTCTCCTTCGCCCCTTTCCCCAATTTCTTGAGCAGATCAATTGCTGCTTGTTTTTCATCCGGGGAAAACCCTTTTAACAGTGAATGTATTGCAGCAGCATGTTGAGGGAAAATCCGACTGAAGAATTGATTCCCCTCCTCCGTGATTTCCGCATAAATCACTCTCCTGTCCTCCTTGCAAGGCACACGCTTTAAAAATCCCTTATTTTCCAGCTTATCAATATTGTAGGTTATGCTTCCGCTGGTAACTAAAATTTTTTCTCCAATTTGCTGCAGAGGAATGTGCCCTTTCGTAAATAACAATTCAAGCACCGCAAATTCTGAAGGCGATAATCCATATCGTTTGGTATCTTTAATCGCCTGTTCCGTAATCGTTCTGTATGCTTTGGAAAGAACAACGAACAACTTAAGGGAACTTGCTTCGTCACCGTCAATTTCGATTGGCAT
>DASWUO010000281.1:0-3385 GCA_036401615.1 Bacilli bacterium
AAAGCGATAACCGGGTGAAGTGCGGCCGTTACTTGAATGTCAGGCGAGATATCACCCATATGTGCAGTAATAAACTGCAGGGCAATTAAAAGAAACAGTCCTCCGGACTGCCAACGCATAACCGCTGGAAGCCGCCCTAAAAATGCTAACAACAACATAACTATCGGCAGGAATTGAAAGTACGGAACAAAATCCCGATGCAAATCCCAATCTCCCGCATCCACAAAAGTGGCTATTCCGGCAAAGAATGTTTGGATGAGGACACAAACAGTAAAAATTGCAGCTATAATGACATAAACTATACGTGAATAACGAACGCTTGCCGACACTCTTCCTTCATCCCTCTTTTTCACATCATCCATTTAAAAAACCTCCTGCTTACAATATTCTTCTTGCATCATATTTGTTTGAATCACTTAAGCGGGTTTTTATTGGTTTGAAACAACTCCTTCATCCAATCGACTAAGCTGCTCTCATAGTTAAGACGAATGTTTTCCACATCATCGATGTGAACAATGCCGCCATCCTTTATGGCTATTACCATATCCAATATCGGCTCAACCTCGGCCACTTCATGTGTGGCCATAATTACCGTCTGTTCAGGGAAATTGATAAAAGCAATCAGACCTTTAATAATGGATTCCCGAATCATCGGATCAAGCCCGGACAACGGTTCATCCAGCAAGATAAGAGGAGCCCGGCGCGATAGTGTGGTTACCATTTTCAAGCGGGTAAGATTACCTTTAGATAAGGATCCTACGTTTCTATGCAATTCCAGCTGCATAAAATCTATCATTTCCAAAGCTTTCTGATGGTCAAAATCGGCATATATACTTTTGTAAAACTGCAATGTTTCAGCTACCGTATAGAAAGTATAACAACCACCCTGATCGGGCAAATAGGCAATGTCCTCCGAGCTTCTTCGTTCTATTGCCTTCCCTTCGAGAAGCACCTTCCCCTTGTTAGGTCGAAGCAAGCCGGCCATCAGCTTAAGCATTGTGGATTTACCTGCTCCATTCGGACCTATAATACCAATAACCTTCCCGCTTGGAAGATCGAAGCTGATATCCGAGAGGGCTACCCGTCCCGGGAACTTCTTCTCGACATGTTCAAATGTAAGGAAAGCATTCCTCATTTCCTTGTCCCTCCTTTTTTATACCCATTCAAGTATTCCATTAATCCATTCGCTGTTTCGTCCGCTGTAAAACCCATCTCCTTCATATCTTGAACGAAGGTTTCGATTTTATTGTGCCTAAGCTGTTCTCTCAGCTGCTTTAACCGGCTTAAATCTTCTGTCACATATGTTCCCTGACCCCGCCGGGATTCCGCCAAAGCCAGTTGTTCGAGCTCCATATAAACCCGTTGCACCGTATTGGGGTTAACTCCCAGTTGTATAGCTAAATCACGTACAGAGGGGAGCTTATCGCCGGGCAATAATTCACCCCTGACGATTTGGCTGCAAATTTTTTGCACAATTTGATAATAAATCGGAGCCGTCCCGGAAAATTCTTCCCCCATCTCTTACACCTCTACTTTCCGGTCAAGGAGCCATGAAGCAGCGTAGAACCAGAACGTAACTTTCCTTGGTTACTTTTACGATGATATCTATGATGTTATAATGAAAATAAATCCATTTAAGGAGCGACTGGGGAAATGAGCGAGCCATTGAACAAGAAAAAGAAAGAAACCGTTAAGGAGAAGTCCGGAACATACGATATACCGGAAAGATATGAGATGATTGGGGGCATCCGTTACGATTTCTTACCCTCTCCCAAGTATGTTCACCAAATCATTATAGGAAATCTTTATTTGGCTATGTATACTTCCTGCCATCCGAAAGGACGAGTTATTTTGGCTCCTATGGATGTACATTTCGATGAGGGCGATAATGTAGCCCAACCGGACATCATCTTTATAGCAAATGAAAACCTTCATATTATTCGGGACGGCTATGTGTTTGGTGCGCCGGATTTACTCATTGAAATTTTGTCGCCAAGTACGGGAAAGAAAGACAAAACCGTTAAGAAAGCCATGTTTGAACAATTTGGTGTCAAGGAATATTGGCTTGTTGACCCTACCTATTTCACGGTCGACCAGTTTTTGCTGATAGACAACAAATACGTGTTGATCGCTACCCATGGGTTAGAAGAAGCTGTTGTTACTTCCCCGCAATTTGCCTGCATGGCGGTTCCATTGAAAGATATTTTTGCATCTGTTGAGCGCCCGGAAGACTAAGGTCTCTATTAGACCCTATTGAAAAAAAATAGCGTTGCTTTGTCAATATAAGTTCCGTTTTTGACCCTAAATGTTCTGGACACCGGAAAAGATGAGAGGTTTTCTAACAATAGGTTTCTTTTCGGACCTTAGTCTCTTAATTTTCTCTCCACCTTTGCCATAGGGTCTTTTTTCAACCTAATGTCCCATTATCTCTAAAGTTATTAGTTTATGTTAAAGGGTTCATTCGTTGATCTAAGGAAGTTATCCATAAGGAGGGGGTCTCGCTATAATTTTCTGACGTGTACAATAAAAAATGCCGTTCATACAACAGCAACAGCTGCAAATGAACGACACTTTGAAAAAATTAATTTGATTTCAAAAAAGACTAACTAGCCTGCAGTTCCCTTACTCGAGGTTGAACATTCCTAACTTGCTTGAGCCTCCTTTACTTGGGGCTGCACGCTCTTCATCCTACGGAAACGAATTCGTAACAACCGAAGCCATTCGTATGCTTGATCCAGTTCCTTTCCTTTAATTTCCTCACTCTTATACACTTTGGCCATAACCGGCTTTAAATATCGATCCCCCAATTCTGCAAAAGCTGTCCACGCCGCCGCTTGCTCCAACTCAGAGACCGCTGACAATTCAGCCGCGATTAATGATTCTACATCATACCCTTCTCTTTCCAACTCTTCAACCCATAGAATTAAATCTCTTCTTGAAATAGTTACTTGGGGTTGAATAACATTCAGGTTCTCTCCCCGTTCTATTCCCTCCAACAGCTTGCGTTTATTTGCCTGTTTGTCCAATTCCTCTTTAATTCTCAGTTCCTTCTGCCTTTGGAGCCATAGCTTGAATTGCCCCAAATCTATCACACTCTCAACCCAATGAAGCGGAAATTCCGTCGTACGTTCATGAGCCTTGGTGATTTCTAATATCCCCGTACCGTAAACTCCCGTTTTATTCTCCCCAAAACCGGGAATTTGCAGTAATTCCTCCTTGGTATGCGGCAGAAAAGTACCGATCATGCGCAATACCCGATTAGATGCAAGAATGAAGGGCTGCTTGCCTTCTTTAGAAGATTGCTCTCTTCTCCATAAACGGAGCTGCTGAAAAATATCTTCATTGCCGTGCAACTCACTGAAATAATGCAGCATTTGGGTTGTTC
>DASWUO010000282.1:0-5275 GCA_036401615.1 Bacilli bacterium
ACCCGGATTAATTTATTAATGGTTTCCACCATGTGAACAGGTATCCGGATCGTTCTAGCCTGATCGGCAATAGCACGTGTGATGGCTTGACGAATCCACCATGTGGCATACGTACTGAATTTAAAACCTTTGGTGAAATCAAACTTTTCTACTGCTTTAATGAGCCCCATATTGCCTTCTTGAATCAAGTCGAGAAATAACATGCCTCGTCCGACATAACGTTTCGCAATACTGACAACTAACCTCAGGTTTGCTTCAGCAAGACGTCTTTTGGCCTCATCATCGCCATTCTCAATCCTTTTGGCTAAATCGATCTCGTCTTCTGCAGAAAGCAAGGGCACCCGGCCAATTTCTTTCAAATACATTCTAACCGGATCATTGATCTTCACTCCAGGCGGCAAAGATAAATCATCATCGAAATTAAAGTCATCCCGTTCACGCGGCTCATCGGGATTGACCGTGGCATCATCATCTGTCTCATTCACTACTTCAATACCAAGATCAGACAACTGCTCAAAAAACTCGTCAATTTGTTCGGGATCTTGTTCGAAAGGTCCCAACCTTTCCATAATATCCTTAAAGGTAAGCGTTGATCGCTTTTTACCGAGTTCAATTAATTGTTCTTTTACCTGATCTAAAGTTAATTCTGTTTCTAATTCCGTATGCTGGTCATTAGCCATTTGTCTGATCCCTCCCCCCTATACTCTTCAAATGTCATTAATGCCAAAGGATCACATTAACTTCATTTGTTTTTCCAGGGCTATAATTTCTGTTGCAATATTTGTGGCTTGCAGAACGTCACCTAAACGCTCTGCCCGCATAATTTCTTCTTTTTTCTGATTAATGGTCATTTGGAACGGATATTTCTTGATTTCCCGTATATAATCATCAATGACTTGAGAATTTATGCCTTGTTTGGAATCAATCATAGAAATATAGCTGGCTGCACTCTCTAGTTTGCTGTTTTGTAAAGTTGCAATATATCTGCTCACATCCGGTTCCCGTCCGGGGGAGTAGTATGCATATAAATAAGCAGCTAAGGCTGCGTGAACTTCAACATTGAACTGATCCCCTAACTTCTGTTGGACATAATCCGAAACTTCCCGAAAGTTCATCATGATAGCCAGTAAATTACGCTCTGCATTATGATAAGCCGGAAGTAAAGAAGGGGCCGCTTCCACAACTCTTCTATTATTCATAACATTATTCCACGAATTGTCGTTATTATCCCCGATGGGTTTTACTTTTTGCAAATCTTTCCTAACCGCATGCAGATCTTGTTTAAGCACATCTAAGGAATAATGAAAATCATTCGATAAGCTTTTGAGATAATGCTCTCTTTCCGTAGGTGAGGCAAGTTCGGCAATGACCTTTAAGGCTGAATGAATGTAACGTAAATTCCCCTCATCTTCTCCATTTATGACGTCTCTCTGTACCATATGATTTCTCTCTAAATAAAGAAGCTTAAATTTAGTAGAAGGTACAGCAGCCTGTATGATCTCTGTGTTGAATTGATGGGGACCATAAGTGGAGATGTAATCATCAGGATCCATTAAGTTTGGAATGATGGCCACGCTTGTCTTGCAGCCAACACTTTCGAGTATGGCTAAACTCTTATGAGCAGCGGCTTGACCCGCTTGATCTCCATCGTAACAGAGAATGACCTGTTCTGCGTTATTCTTCATTAATTTTGCATGAGCCTCGGTCAAAGCTGTCCCCATGGTTGCCACCCCGTTTAAAACCCCTGCATCCCATGCTTTTATAGCATCAACATAACCTTCAAATAATACGATGGTCTGGGTTTTACGAATGGATGCTCTCGCGTGATGGAAGTTGTAGAGAATTTTACTTTTGTTAAAAAGCATGGTCTCTGGAGTATTCATGTATTTGGGTTGACCGTCCCCCATTAATCGACCTCCAAAAGCAACTACCCTGCCTTTAGCATCCCATATAGGAAACATGATCCGATCACGAAACAAGTCCACATGTCCTGTTCCACTCTTGCGTTCAGAGAAAAGACCTCCCTTCTCCATAAGAACCGGATCCAATTCCCGTTTTACTAAAAACTGAACCAACGTATCCCACATTGGAGGAGCATACCCTATTTGGTACAGGTCAATCAATTTGTCTGTGAAACCCCTTAGCCTGAGGTATTCCATTGCCGGTTTTCCGTGTTCCGAGTTTCTTAACAAATAATGATACCATTTGGCTGACCATTCATAAGCTTTGTACAATTCAGCCTTTTCTTTCTGCTGCTCCGTCTGTTCTTTGGGAGTATCGTCCCAATCGAAGGGAATATTCGCATCTTCAGCTAGCTGCCGAACAGCTTCAGGAAAGGAATATCCTTCCACCTCCATGATGAATTTTATTGAATTCCCCCCGGCACCGCATCCAAAACAATGATATATTTGTTTCATGGGAGTTACCGTGAAAGAGGGTGACTTCTCCGAATGAAACGGGCATAACCCGACCAAATTCTTGCCCTGCTTGGATAAATGGACGTATTTGCTGACCACATCCACTATATCATGCTGCTTAAGAACGGCATCAATCAAGGTATCCGGAATATTACCATAGTTCAAAACAAACCACCTTCTAACACGTATTACTATTCGCTAAACCAATGAATTCTCCTGCAAATGTTCTAAAACTTTTGTCAAAGTTTGTTGAAATTTATTACGATCTTCTGAACTAAAAGGCTTAGGACCCTTGGAATGCTTCCCTCTTCGCCGTTGTTTAGCGTGTTGGTGTCTAGTTTCTAACAAATAGTCAATAATTTCGTCAGTATAGATTTGTCCGCGGTTTGATAAGACGATAGCCTTCTTGGCCAAGCCAATAGTGGCTAAACCAAAATCTTGGGTAACCAGAATATCTCTAGCGTTTAAATGGTTGGCGATGTATAGATCTGCTGATTCCGCAGAACGGTCAACCTGAACCATCGAAACGCCTTCAATAGGTGCCAGATAATGATCATAAGAGGCAACCATCATAACACCAACTTGGTAAAGCCGCGCAGTCCCGACAATTTCTTGTTTTACAGGACATGCGTCAGCATCCACCATAATTTTAAAGCTTGGATTTGCAATATCAACCACCATTTCCCTTACTCTTGAATCGCTCTAGTATTATATACGCTGAATTTGAAAAAAATCCTGCTTTTTTGTGTTGAAAAAGTCAATAAGTTTGAATTGGGATGCAGGCAGCTTAAAAACTTTTACCCTTGCCAAACAATTTTCTGAAAATCAGCAAAATGCTTCAAATCCTCAGATATATGTTTGAGCAGGGCCAGACGGGCTTCACGAAGGCTTTCGTTGTTGGACATGACCATAACTGTTTCAAAATATTGCGTTATGGGCTCTCTTAACCGAACGAGGGACTCCAACGCCTTATGTGCTTCGCCTTTGTTCATAAAGTCCTTGAACTGCTGATGGGTTGTCTCCCAAGCTTGATGCAGGTGTTGTTCTGTTTCTTCCATATACAGATTGGCATTTAGATGGCCGGACAAAGCCTTGGCAGCCAGATTATTTACCCGGTTAAAAGATTCCAAGGTTAGTTTGGTTTCCGGCAGCTGCAGGATGCCCATTAAAGCAGAGGTTTTGCCAACCGCGGAAGTTATATCGTCAAAACCGCTGGCCATGATAGCATCTACGACATCATATCGGGCTTTGTCAGAAAGCAGGTTTTTTACCCGAAGACTGAAAAAATCTTGAAGGCCTTGAGCAACCTGATCCCTGTTTCGTTTCATTAAACCATTCATCTCATAAATCTCAATGGCCGAATCAAATAATTCCGAAAGCTTACAAGGCATTTGATGGTCTAACAAAATTTGTATTACACCGGCAGCCTGCCGCCGGAGTGCATAAGGATCTTGTGATCCTGTCGGGATAATTCCCATGGAGAAACAACCAACGATGGTGTCCATTTTGTCGGCAATACTTATGACCGCCCCTACTAAAGATCTTGGTGATTGATCTCCGGAGAAACGGGGTTGATAATGCTCGTTTAAAGCAACGGCAACCGATTCATCTTCGCCAAACTTACGGGCATAATCCTCACCCATCACCCCTTGAAGTTCCGGAAATTCATAAACCATTTGGGTAACTAAATCAAATTTACATATCGCCGCAGCACGTTTAATATCTTTTACTACTGCATGCTCCAACTTCAACTTATCGGATAACTTTTCAGCCATGGAACGAATACGCCTTACTTTATCTCCGATGGAACCTAATCCTTCATGATAGACGATGGATTCCAATTTGTTCAGAGCCAGATCAATAGTCATCTTGTGGTCTTCCAGATAAAAGAACCGGGCATCGGACAATCTAGCTCGCAGTACCTTCTCATTGCCTTTTGCTACTTGATCTATAGATTGAGTGTCTCCGTTGCGAACTGTCACAAAGAAGGGAAGCAAACGATCCTTGCGATCAAAAACCGGAAAATATCGTTGGTGTTCCCTCATTGAGGTGATGAGCACATCCCGGGGGATATTTAAATAATCGGAATCGAAGCCCCCGTATAGGACCGTAGGGTATTCAACAAGAAATAGTACTTCCTCCAGTAAATCTTCCTTTATAGAAAGAGTCCACTCCCTCTCCAAAGCTAAACTGTGCAGCTGGCCGAGGATCATCTTCTTACGTTCTTCTATATCTGCAAATACATATTGTTTCTTTAACGATTCCACATAAGACTGCGGCGACTCAAGATCGATATCTTCTCCCAGGAAACGGTGGCCTCTTGTTGTATTACTTGAATTCACTCCCGCTACTTCAATAGGCACAATGTCCTTTCCATAAAGAGCAACAATCCAGCGGATGGGACGGACAAATTTAAGGTCATGGCTGCCCCAGCGCATGTTCTTGGGAAAAGTCATCGAATGGATGACTTGAACAAGCAGGTCACTTAACAATTCCGATGTGGCAATTCCTTCATTTCTTCTAGTAGCATATATATATTCAACACCGGCTACTTCGCGGAAATATAGATCACTCGGTTGAATACCCTGACTTCTTATATAACCCTCGGCAGCTTTGCTCCATCCCCCGTGTTCATCTAAAGCAATCTTCTTGGAGGGCCCTTTAATTTCTTCTGTTACATCGGTTTGGATTTCTGCTAATGAACTAACGATGATGGCAATTCGTCTTGGTGTGGCATAGGACTGAATCCCGGAAAAGTCTATACGGGCCTCCCTTAAAGATCGGCTGACTCTATCCTCCAATTGCTCCACTGCGGCTCGAATAAATCTTGCCGGAATTTCTTCCATCCCGATTTCAAA
>DASWUO010000283.1:0-4176 GCA_036401615.1 Bacilli bacterium
ACATCTTCCCAGTTACCGGCTGTATTAACAAATAAGCTAAATGAATGGATACTTAGGGTTCACACAGAAAAGGGAATTCATCTCATGATAGGAATAAGCGGATGGGCTTCTTCCTTGCTTACAGAAGTGCATTTAAGTTTCAATCAGGCAAAGGCTGCAGTGAATTATCATTTTTTTCAGGGGAACGGCAAGGTGAATGTTTACACACCTCTCATGTCAATCGATAGTAATAAGCTGCCGCTGTATAAGTGGGAAGATGAGTTGGGGGATGCGGTTCGAAGGTTAGATAAGGACAAGCTGTCCAAAATACTTAATGATATCTTTGATAGCGCGACAGCTGGAGGATTCATACAACCGCAAAGATTTATTGAAGATCTTACCGAATTAGCGATTCACCAACTGAAACATTTAAAACCCTTTATTTTAGAGGATATATTAGAAAATTTAAAAATGGAGATAAAAACAAAGCTGGGACGATGTGAAGATCATAGGGAGCTAAGGCAAAACGCCAAAAAAATATTATTTCAAATAATGGATGACATCAGGCATAATGAAAAAGATAAAAATGGAATCGTCATGCAGAAATGCAAGAAGTATATTGAGGAGCATTATATGGAGGATATTCCGCTGGAGCTGCTTGCACGAAAATTTCATTTTAACCCGTCTTATTTCAGCAGTTTATTTAAAATGTCGGAAGGAGTGGGGTATTCTCAATATTTGTTAACTGTTAGAATGCAAAAAGCTCAGTACTTAATAATGAATACAACGGGAAATATGGCGAATATCGCTTTTCAAGTAGGATACAAAGACGCGGCTTATTTCAATAAGCTGTTCAAGAAGGAATTCGGAATTTCTCCCTACAAGTTCAGACAAATCTCGGGTAAGGTTTAAGGAGGAGGAGAAATGAAGGATAGATTGAATATATTCGCCAATTTGGGCTTAAGATCTAAATTGGTTGTGATGTATATCATCCTTATTACCATCCCATTATGCATCATTAGTTTTCGTTTCTATACAGCAAGCAAAGAAATTGTATCGGATGTCGCCAAGAGAAATGTTTATGAAATTGTCAAAAAAAATAATGAAATCGTGGATACAAAGTTATCCCAAGTGCAGGAAAATATCATTGCTTTTAATGTAGATAAAGATTTGTATAATGGTTTTTCTGACTTTAATCCGGAAATTGATTACAATATTGTTCTTCTTGATAACGAAATCTCTAAAGTTTTAAATAAATATTTCTCTCAATCGAAGGACATTTACTCTGTACAATTGGCAACCAGTTATTTTACTTTTGGTCCAAGCAAATCCTCAAATAGCGAGAGCGGCAAAAACTTTATTCCGGCAAACGAGTTTCTGGAAACGGACCTCTATAAAATTGCCAAGGAGAAGAACGGTAAAATTCAATGGGTCCCTACTTATGAATTTTCCGAAATGTTTCATCTGCCCTATATGAGACAGGCAAATACAGATTACCGGTATTTATTCTCCGCAGTTGAAATGATTAATGGTGCGTACTTCGATGGAAACATTTACACTAATTTTAAAGAAGGGATTGAAAAGCCTGTTCTTATTGTTAATTTTAAAGAATCGTTTTTTCAAAAAATATTCAGTCAAAGCATACCCATCGAGGGCAGTTTCTTTTTTATAGCGGATAATAAAGGATCTATTATTTCTCATCAGGATCCAAGCAAGCTTGCCACTCTGGCGGACTATCCTTGGCTCCCTAGAATTATATTACAAAAAAGCGGTACAGATCGGGTAGAAATTGATGGTGTAGAAAACATTATATGTTTCGACACGATCAAAGGAACAGGATGGATCTCGGTAGTTGTTCTTCCTCCCCAAGGCCTTATAAACAAAATTCTGCCCGCGATTAAATCTTTTATTATTTATTCGGTGAGTATATTAATCCTTGTCTCTTTATTTACCGCCTTTTTTATCACGGGAAGAATTACAAAACCGATCCAGAAATTAACGAAGGCCATGAAAATGATAGGAAGCGGAAACTTTGACGTAAAAATTGCGGAGGAGGGCAGCAGAGAATTTAAATTGCTCATTAATAGATTTAATGGAATGAATGATAAGATACAGAAACTCATTGAAGAAAACTATGAGATCAAGATCAGGGAAAGAGAAGCAGAGATCAGAGCATTGAATCTGCAATTGGATCCCCATTTTATGTACAATACCTTAAACCTGATTAATCTGATTTCTGTTGAGAATGAACAAGATGAAGTCAGCGAAATGATTGTAAGTTTGTCTACCATGCTAAGGTATACTTCTAAAAACAAGAAGTTTCTCGTGCCGTTTAAAGAAGATATGGAGTACCTTAAAAGTTATATACTGATTATGACCAAGAGATTTGAAGGGAAATTTACAGTAGAGTATAATATTGACCCTGAATCGGCCTTTCAAGAAGTACCTAAATTCTTTCTGCAGCCTTTCGTTGAAAACACTTTTGTGCACGGATTCGAATCCTTAAATAGAAAGGGTTTGCTCAAAATTAGTTGTTGGATGGATGAAAACTCCAGGTGGTTTATCGTTGAAGATAATGGAAAAGGAATAAATAAAGATCAATTAAGTAATATTATGAATTCGGAGAAAGGTTCTATAGGGATACAAAATGTGGATCAACGCATTAAAATCATTTATGGTGACGATTATGGCGTTCTGATTGAATCGGAAATTCAAGTAGGTACAAAGATTACGATTAAATTACCCTTAACTATACTTTAACCATCACCCAAAAATAGTATAAAAAACGAATAATATTAATATTTTTACCATTCCCATATGTTTTATAATGAATTTGAAAGTAATAAGCGCTTTCAAAACATCATATCAGGGAGGTCCAAACATGAAGAAAGCAGTAAAAGGCTTATCATTGCTCATCACAATGATAATGATTGTCAGCATGTTTTTAATCGCATGCAGCAAGAATACCGGTGGTGATAATGCCCCGGCGCCAACAACAGAGCCAAGCGCTGCAGCAGAAGAAACCGCTGCACCGAAAGAACCGGTTAAACTGACGTTTAGTTATTGGGGTAGTCCGGACGAAAAGAAAGCCATTGAAAAAGCAACAGCGATGTTTACAGAGAAATATCCTTGGATAACTGTAGAAACGTTACAAATTCCAAACTCCGATTATAATACAAAAATGACGGCAATGGCCGCAGGGAACAATACGCCGGACACAGGATACATGACACCTGACTTGGGCGATACCTGGGCTAAAGAAGGAAGGTTTGTTAATCTGTTTGAAATGCTGGATGCCGATCCAGAGGTTAAACGCGACAGCTTCTTGGACTACATCTGGTATAAACAATCTCCTGATAATGCATGGGGAATAAGCACTGCCGGAGAATGCTTTGGTTTATTCTATAACAAGGACTTGCTGCAGGCCATTGGAGAAACACCTCCGGCCAAAGCGGCAGATGCATGGAACTGGGATAAATTTGTAGAAGTAGCAAAGAAGTTGACATTGGATAAAAACGGTAAAAATGCATCAGAGGCTGGTTTTGATCCGACAAGTATTAAGCAATATGGTGTAAGCTTTGAAACTTGGGCAGAGCCGTTAAACAACTTTATATTCAGCAACGGCGGGGACTGGCTATCCAAAGACGGCAAAGAATTTACTTTGCATCATCCGGAAGCTACAGAAGCCATCCAAAAATTATCTGATTTGATTAATGTTCATCATGTCGCTCCTTCCCCGCTGGCAGCTAAGTCATTGCCAGGTATGGCCGTAGCTCTTCAGAATAAAATTGTTGCAATGGGCATTGGCGGACAATGGATGAATCTTGATCTGGGCAACGCCAAAGTAAATTATGATATCGGTGTGCTTCCAAAATTGAAGAAAAGCCTTACCGTTGCTTTGAGCGGAGCTACTGTTTTATTTAAAGACTCCAAACATCCACAAGAAGCATGGATGCTGTTCAAATGGATGTCCAATCCAGAAGGCGCAATTGAATTGTATTCGGGCGGCCTTTGGATGCCGACAATGAAAGAATGGTATACGAATCCTGATCTTATAGCTAAGTGGGTTGATGCTAATCCGGCCGCAAATCCTCCAGGATTTAAGGATGCCATGATGAATCAATTATTAGAAAATGGCGTGCATGCAGTCGGATATTACTTAAATAATATCGCTGTAGTTAAATCGACAGTGATCTC
>DASWUO010000284.1:0-7162 GCA_036401615.1 Bacilli bacterium
CTCCTGATAAATAATAAGTTTGTCCCAGATTATCGAGGATTACATGATTGGTATTGTTGTATTCATAAGCTTCAAGATTGAATGCCAATGCCTTGTCTAAATCGCCCTCTAGAATTAAAAAATAACCCAAAACACTATAAACAAGGGAATTTTTATAATCGGCATAAATTTCCCTTGTTTTCTCTATGGCTTCTGTCGTATTTCCTTTCTTCCATATGACCAGGACCATATTCAAACGGGCACTCATCTCAACAGCACGCGAGGGGTTCGAATTAAGCAATTTGAAGAAGATTTGCTCAGCTTGCTCTACATCTCCTGACTTCAGAAGCAAATAACCATACGCGTTTACATATTGGGCCGGGCAACCGGGAGTGTGGTAAGCCCGGTTAAGCCAGACCATAGATTTCTGCACATTTCCTTTGGCATATTGGATGTTCCCCAGACTCGCATATATACCGCCTCTGCCTTTATAGAAGGAGTAAGCAATACATATCACTACAGATAATACCCCGATCCAGAAATGATAACGAAAACAAATATAAATAATGAGTAGTGGGATAAGTATTTTCAAGAGCGTAACCATCAACTTGTGCATAACAGCCTCCAATTGTAATTTTGCTATTCACAATGTATAGCAATTTCAACCAATTGTCCATGCTTTCAGTCAGTAAAGATGCTCCCTGGTCATGGGAAGCTGATTGTTTAATCCTTTGGTGAATACGATCTGATGTATGTTTAACCCAGTAATCCGGAACGAAGCGGCACTCGAACGAAGATAAAACCGCCACATGCGAACGAAACGCTCACCATACATCTCCAACACTTTGTGTACATTCTGCTCGAATTGCCCGGCCCAATGATCCAGTGTCTTTGCGTAATGCAGTCTAAGTGCTTCAACATCGCTAACATGAAAGTTGTATTCCGGCAGCAGCCATAGAATCTCACGCAGGGAAGGGATATACCCTCCCGGAAAAATATATTTATCTATCCATGGATCTACGGGAGCTTCTTTAGGATGGGTAATGGTATGAAGCAAGGCTAAACCCCGGTCTTTAAGCAAGGCATCAACGGAGGCCATAAAATGCGGATAATTGCGTTGTCCTACATGCTCAAACATCCCTACACTCGAGATCTTATCGAAAGTCCGACCTGATTCGGCAAATGTACGGTAATCCACTAATTCCACTTCAACACGTTCTTGCAGTCCAAGCTCCGAAATACGTTCTTTGGTTTTCTTATACTGTTCCTTACTTATAGTTATCCCCGTTGCCTTAACATCATAGTGCTGGGCCGCTTGCAGGATCAACCATCCCCAACCGCTGCCGATATCAAGAAGCGTATCTCCGGGTTGCAGAGATAGCTTCTTTAAGACATGGTCGACCTTCTGTAGTTGGGCCTGCTCGAGAGAATCATCCGGCTTCTTGAAATAAGCACAGGAATAACTCATTGTTTTGTCCAACCACAGGGAATAGAATTCATTCCCTAAATCGTAGTGGTGCTGCACATGTTTCTTTTGCTTATTCAAGGAGCTTGCTCTTGGAAGAAAATATCTTTTTTTTGAACGAAGCATTGTCTTATTGGAGTATGCTACTTTAACAATACTTTCAATATCGCCGTCAATGCTGATCTTACCGTCCATGTAGGCCTCGCCAAAAGCCAAACTGGGTTTTTTCAATAAATCCGAAAATGTTAATTTTTCATGAAACTTGATGGTGAAGGAGGATTCTCCCTCACCGTATTTCATATGCTCACCATCCCAATAAGTTACTTCAAAGCTAGTTGATTGAACACGTTTAAAGAAATGATGTATCAACATTTTTTGCATAAGTAACCCCCAAATTCATCATATGATAAGATTATAATTCCAGCCTGAAATTATTTCAATAACATTAATGGCCATTCTAAATTTTATTGTGTTATAATATTTATTACTGTACTTATTTCGGAGGTGGTCCTATGGACTTTGTTGAAACGCGTTTAGCCCAATTGTCCCGCAATGGAGATCGAAGAGCTTTTGGTGAGCTTGTAGATCTATATAGAGATAAGATACACCGGCTTGCTGTAAAGATGCTCAAAAACACACAGGATTCCGAAGACATTGTCCAAGAAACCTTTATACGCGTTTATTTAAACCTTAACCGATACGATGATACGAAACGGTTTTCAACATGGATCTACAAGATTGGAAAGAACCTATGTATTGACTTATTGCGCAAGAAGAAGGAAACGTATTCGCTTGATGCGGATATCACAGAAGATTATGGACTAACCCGGTATGAAATCCTTGCCAACGAAGAGAATTCACCCGAAACAAGGGCTATAGAAACGGAAGCCAAAGAAGCTGTTAACAAAATCATTCAAACCCTGCCTGAGAAATATAGATCCGTTTTAATCTTGCATTATATTCACGATATGTCTTTGCAAGAAATCGGAAACGAGCTGAAAATGCCCGTCACTACCGTAAAAACCAGGCTTCACCGCGGACGGGATACGATGAGAAAGCGCTGGGGCATGACGTTTGTGATCAATCATATTTTGTTTCTATGGTTCTTCTTAATTTAAATGAATTACTCAGCCGGTATCCTCTAAATAAGAGTACCGGTTTATTTTTCGTTCTAAGGATAAATAATACGGCTCCTCCACAACCTACAAGAAATACCGGAACAGAAGGAGATAGCATTCATGGAAACCGCATGGCTTGTAGACCAAATCAAGAAGATATCTAACCCCTTGAAATCAATGGACGATATAGATCCTTTAATTGAAGCGATCGGGGAGGCAAGGTATGTTTTGCTTGGGGAGGCAACACACGGTACTGCAGAATTTTACACTTTAAGAACAGAGATATCAAAGAGGTTAATTGGGCAAAAAAACTTTAAATTCATTGCCGTGGAGGGGGACTGGCCTTCGTGCTACAGCTTAAACCGGTATATTAAAAATAAAGAAGGCCAGCAAACAGCCATCCAAGATGTGATGCTGCGGGAGTTTAATAGGTGGCCCTCATGGATGTGGGCTAACCGGGAAACCGTGGAGTTATGCAGGTGGCTGGCTAAAACTAATCTTGGTTTGCAGCAGGGCGATAAAATAGGCTTTTATGGCCTAGATGTATACAGTCTGTGGGAATCGATGGAGGAAATCATCCGTTATCTGGAGAGTATTGGTTCCGATGAAGTAGAGTCGGCCAAACGGGCTTACCAATGCTTCGAACCCTTCCGGAAAGATTCTGAACAATATGCTCTGAGCGCCTCTTTTTTGTCCGAAACCTGCGAAGATGAAGTCGTGCAATTACTCATAAAGATGCAGGATAACCGGGAAAAAGTAAAGGGAAATAAGGATAAGGAAGCTGGCTTAGCCGCTGAATTAAACGCCTTAGTGGCAGTGGATGCAGAAAAGTATTACCGTTCTATGGTAAGGGGAGGGCCGGATTCGTGGAACATTAGAGATCGGCATATGGTAGAAGCGCTGGATCGGTTAATGAAATTTCATGGTCCTGAAGCTAAAGTCATTGTATGGGAACATAATACCCATATTGGTGACGCCCGGGCAACGGATATGAAGAACGAGGGATTAATTAATGTCGGACAGCTGTTGAGGGAGAAGCATACGAAAGACCAAGTGTTCTCGGTTGGTTTCGGAACCCAGCGGGGAACGGTTATTGCGGCTAAGGAATGGGGAGCCCCTTTTGAAACGATGGACGTGCCGGAAGCCAAACAAGGCAGCTGGGAAGACTTATTGCACAGGGCCGGGGAGCATGATAAATTTATTATTTTTAAAGAAGAGGATCCTGTGTTCCATTTCACCTTAGACCATAGGGCTATCGGTGTAGTATACAGAGCCAAACATGAATGGGGCAATTATGTGCCTACTGTTCTGTCTGAACGTTATGATGCCTTTGTTTATGTGGACCGATCGCATGCATTGCATCCCCTGGTTCTGGAGCATACGCTAAAGTAACCATACATGTCTTATTATTATTTGTAATTTGTTGATTTTCTAAAAATGGATGATTATACTAAGGTTTAAGCAGGCCATAGAAGGAGTTCAACAAACATGATTAGAGTTAACCAATTGTATAAAAAATTGGACACAGACAAGGAAGTTCTGGCAGGTGTGGAGTTTGAAATAGATCAGGGTGAGTTTATTGTGCTTATAGGAGCCAGTGGAAGCGGCAAAACGACTTTATTTCGCTGCCTGATGCTGTTGGAAGAGTGGGATAAAGGAAAGTTTGTTTATGACGGGTTGGATATGTTGTCTTCGAAGCGGAGAGGGAAACGAAAACTTCGCAAAGAGTGGTCCTATATTGAGGAGAAACCCACTTTTAACGAAAACAAAACAGCTTTAAAGAATGTAATGGCCGGGCAATCCAAACAGCCCTTGTGGAGAACGTTAACGGGAATCGTCTCCCAAGACGAGCATGTAAGGGTTATGGATTATCTGGAGGATGTAGGGTTGCTGGATAAAGCCAAGTTGAAAATAGGGCAGTTAAGCGGCGGGGAGCGCCAGAGGGTAGCTATCGCCAGAGCCTTGTCCCAGGGAACCAAGGTTGTCGTAGCCGATGAGCCGATTTCAGGGTTAGATCCCGATTCAGCGAACAGAGTCATGTTGGATCTGCAAACCTTATGCAGGACCCAAAACGTGACGGTCATCTGCAGCCTGCATAAAATCGAAATCGCCGAGAAATACGCCTCCCGTCTATGGGGGCTAGCGGACGGTAAAATTGTGGTGGATACCAAAAACCGCAGGTTGAGCCAAGAAGAAAAACAATTGATTTTCGGAAATGATTAATGTTATTAAATTGTTTAGAGAGGAGTAGTTCCTATGTGGTTCTTATTTATCATTACAGCCTTTGTCATTTATTATCTATACAAGAATAAGAAACGTAAACAAGTGACTAAAGCGTACGAAGACAATCCCGAAGAAAGCCGGCTTTTTTATAGCGAGTTCATTAAACAAAACAAAGAAGCCGAAACATCTTCAGATACTTTAAAAAATAAACACAATGATTGAATGTATAAAACCGGCTGATTTACTACATTTTAATAAGATATCTAACTTTTGATATTAAATTAGAATGGAGGCAGGCAAGGATGTCGCAACAATATGAACAATTCCTAAGGAATCAGCAGCAACAGGAGTTTCAACAAGCACAGGCTGCCCAACAAGCCATCCTGCAAGCGGGTTTGAGCAACGCATCCCAGGAAGTCCGGCAAATCCAACAAATGCTGCAGCAGACACAAGACAGATTACAACAAGCGTATTCTCAAGTCAGTATTCAAGCCGATGCCCAACAACGGCAGCTGCAGCAAATTCTGGAGCAGGTGCAGCAAACGACCCAGAGATTGCAGAAAGTCCAAGTTCAATAATTTTTCAAAAGATCTGGTTATCTACCAGGTCTTTTTGTTATTTTTATCCCATATGCAGCCTAATAACATAAATATGTACATACAAGTTAGATGAATGTTATACTAAGCCTAATTAGTGAATAAAAAGCATGGATAAGAGGTGACAAATGAAGGATAAACAGATGGCCAAATATCTGGTTATCAAACAGGAAATCTTGAGATGGCTTAAGTCCGGGCGACTTAAGGCGAATGACCTGATGCCCTCTGAGAATGAAATTGCCGAACAATTTCATGTAAGCCGGCAAACCGTCAGGCAATCCCTGGGGGAGTTGGAGCAGGAAGGTTGGCTTTACCGGCAGCAGGGAAAAGGCACTTTTGTATCTAATCCTTCGGCTCAGAAAGGCCACGGGGTGCAAACTATTGGGGTAATCACCACCAATATATCCAATTATATTTTCCCCCTGATTGTCCGGGGGGCTGAAGCCGTTCTGCGAAGTAAAGGTTATCGCTTGGTATTATCCAGTACGGATAACAATAAGGAGAAGGAAAGAGAGAACTTGAGCTCGATGATGAGCCAACCCTTAAGCGGGCTTATCATCGAGCCAACGAAAAGTGCCGAAGGCAATCCAAACTTAAATTATTTTATATCTTTGGATTATCAACAAATTCCTTACATTATGATTAATGAACGGTATTCGGAAATGAATTGCCCTTATATTAAAATGGATGACGAAGAAGGAGGGTTTTTGGCCGCGCAACATTTAATAGAGCTTGGACACCGCCGGATTGCCGGATTCTTCAAGACAGATGATCTGCAGGGAGTGAACCGCCTTAAAGGCTTTATCCGTGCCCATCATCAATATGAAGTACCGCTATTACCCGATTTAGTCATTCACTATTCAACAGAAGAGAAACAGACCAAACCTTATGATTCCGCTATTGCTTTATTGGGTTCCCCGCATGTTAGGCCCTCTGCTTTTGTCTGTTATAATGATGAACTCGCTCTGCATCTGCTTGGGGCCATCCGGCATTGCGGCATGAGTGTGCCCCTGGATATCTCTTTGGTTGGGTTTGATGATTCTAATTTAGCAACCGCAACCGAAGTAAAACTAACTACGCTTTCCCACCCGAAATCACAATTAGGTACAGAGGCGGCCGAATTATTAATCAGTATGATTGAAGGGAAACACCGTCTGGATCAGCAGAATCCCATTGTAAAAATCCATAAGCCCGAACTGATTATTCGAGAATCTACAAGACTTATATAAAAATATAGATATCTTGTATGTACAAGTGTATAATGACGATAGTTGAATAGAAGAATCGTCATTTTTTATTTGGGAAGGGCTGAATGATTATGCTCAAGCAGTTAAAAGAAGCCGTGCTCGAAGCAAATTTGGATTTGCCGAAATATCGGTTAGTTACCTTTACTTGGGGGAATGTAAGCGGGATTGACCGGGAACGGGGATTAGTCGTAATTAAGCCGAGCGGTGTGCCCTATGAGGAGTTAAGGAAAGAAGATTTGGTTGTGGTAGATTTAGACGGGAAGGTGGTTGAAGGTCAATTAAAGCCCTCTTCCGATACACCTACTCATCTGGCATTGTATAAGGCTTTCTCCGGCATTGGGGGCATCGTTCACACCCATTCTCCCTGGGCAACCAGTTGGGCTCAAGCCGGCAGGGGAATTCCCGCTTTGGGAACCACCCATGCCGATTATTTCTATGGAGAAGTTCCCTGCACACGCAAGATGACCGAAGCCGAGATTAAAGGGGCTTATGAGTTGGAAACCGGGAATGTGATCATCGAAACCTTTGCAAACT
>DASWUO010000285.1:0-6362 GCA_036401615.1 Bacilli bacterium
GCTTGGACCGGCCATCTGCGGGGAATTTGGTAGTAGACGGTAAGAATCTGCTTAAATTCTCAGAACGTGATCTTATCAAATATAAACGGGAGTCTGTAGGATTTGTCTGGCAGAACAATGCGCGGAATCTGATACCTTATCTAACGGCATTGGAAAATGTGGAACTCCCTATTCTATTGCGTGGTCGGCGTAAGCGGGAAACCGCTCTGGATTTGTTGGAAGCTGTTGGTTTGGGCCATCGGACGAAGAATCGATTGACGGAATTATCCGGCGGAGAGCAGCAGCGTGTAGCTATTGCTATTGCCTTGGCCAATCAACCCCGATTGTTGTTAGCCGATGAACCAACAGGTTCGGTTGACTCGAAGATGGCTAATCAGATCCTTGATTTATTTCGGGAGTTGAACCGCAATATGGGACTTACGGTGGTGATCGTCACCCACGACCCGCAGCTGGCCAAGAAGGTGGATCGGGTTGTGGCTATTCGCGACGGCAAAACCTCCTCGGAAATGATTCGCCAGAAATCCTACACGGATGAATTGGCCGAGTTGGAGATGGGGTTAGCCCAGCAGGAAGAATCACATATCGAATATGCGGTGCTGGATAAGGCAGGCAGGCTGCAGATCCCAGCGGGATATCTGGAGACTGTAGGTTTGAAGGATTCTAATAAAATAAGGGTGGCCATCGAAGAGGGCAAGATTGTTCTGCTTCCTCCGGAAGAGAAGTAAACCGATTCATTAGTATCCCTTCTTGTCCGGCGACACAAAGATACATTCATAAATAATGTGACACAAAGATGTTTCCATTAGCATTCGTGTCGCATTTTTGAAAACATGGGTAGGTACAGCTAGCTGTTACCTACCCACAAAGAAAAAGCAGTATTTAATCAAAATATACGATGGAAAGCAAGTAATTGGGATGTTCTATCAATTCTTATTGCCAATAAAATTTGCAATAGTAAATAGCCTGTCTAATAGATCAGGGACATTCATTGCAATGTACAGCATACTTAAAGAAATAATAATTAAACAAATAGTATTAATAATCTTCAATACATTCTCCATTAGATGTCACACTCCCCTTTAGATAAAATACACAAGGTGGCGACCTTGTGTATTTTATTACATATTTCGCAACTTATATTCTAATAATCATATGAAATTTGGAAGGATTGGGAAGTGTCCGTATAAACGTTAATACCAGAATGCCATTTACCATAATGATAAACATCAATTGCAGCAAGTGTGCCAGTAGATTTCCAAGCAGTAGTAAATTTATGTTTATCTTCTGATTCCATTGCGTTGTCAGTAATATCCCATGTTGAAATATCAGCAACGAGATCTTCAGTTAAATTAATATCTGGGGCCGTGTTGATTGTATAATTAAAGCTTATAAACCATGGCGTCCCGATGGAAATTGAAAATGGACCATCATTTGTATCATCCGGGTCAGAGTCCCAAACTTCATCAGAAGTATAGGGTAATGTGTGTTTAGCTTTTGCGACTTCACAGTCCCATCCGCTATCAACTTGAGTGTATTGAACTTGATCTTCTAAAGAGAAATAATCATATGTCGAATCTATTTCATCATTATTTTTAGATAATAACCACTGACTGATGATCTGACCTGCAGTACCACTAAGATAAATCGCAGAAGAAATAATTTCAGCGGAGCTGCTTTTAACAATAGTATTTCCTGCGGCAGCTGAATTTATGGATAATAACTTTGATTCCACTCGCTCTATACCTTTGGCTTCGTGTTGCAGAATTGACTGAAGATAGATCATAGAAGAAGGTTTAACTTTAGACCCATTTTCTACTGTCACATCTATATTCATTAGTAATAACCTGAGTTCATCTCCTGTATTTTTACTTAAACCGATAATTTGGAAATCTCTTAGGGATTTAATTTGAGGCCTTTTCTTTTTATCTGCTTTTTCATCATTATTATCTGTCAAATCTATAATATAGCTTTTATTATCTTTAGAGGGAATCTCCATTTGAATTTCAGTATCTAGTGCATTGGTATAATCAGTCAGGCTTAAATCGCCATATAAGTATACCTTCTTACCTGCTGACAATGCCTGCTGTAGTTCCAATTGCAACTTTTTATCATTCCTTACTGTTTCATATGGATATGCAACTGAGTCGAAATCCATAAAGGATGAATTGGTTACATCAAGAATGGATGATTGAAACTTTAAATTTCCATCTTCCTTGTATTTTTTTGCCTTCTCCATAGCCTTTTCATCAGTATTAAAAACTTGAGTTGTATCCAAATGATCATTTGAATAAAAGATGATGTTCCTTTCAGAATGTTTTGCAAAAATAAATGAATAAGAAGAGATGAAGATCATCATAACTGATGCCAATAACAAAATAGTTATTTTAATAGATTTTGCTTTTATCATACAAAATTTCCTCCTTTAGATTGTGTTGTATTGTCCCACTTAGTCGAAAAATGCATAGACAAAAAGAACCCGCCGACGGCAAACGTAATTTCTAACAGCTTCATAAAATCTATCAGCAGTGTATGTTTGTGTCGCTGGACAAGTAGAAATAACCGGTTTTAACTTACTTTTATTGATTATTTTCCTTTTAATATAGATATTTTATTAAAAATAATATAATAATAAATAAGTTAATAAAAACCATATTTCTTTGTAACAATTCATCATAGTCAAGGTTCAGTCATATGCCCCACCTCCTGCAAGTGCATCAATCTAAATATTCCTACAATTTCCATTATATTAAATAATTTTAATTGGCGCAATAAGTATTTTCGCAATTACGCAATTATATTTGCGCTTATATGTAATAAATAGTGCGCAATAACGCAATTATTGATGCCAACAAGCTCCTCCTAGTTTTTGCGTAAGGGGGTGGAACTTCCCACCATCACGGTCCCGACAATCGGTGAAGCTTGATATAGGCAAACCGCACACTCAAGCAGCGATAATCTACGGGTTTTGCCGTTATATAAACATCACGGCATCCACATCGTTCACAGCAATTAAATTAACCAAATAATCGACATACTCTTCTTTCGTTTGAAAGCGGGCTAGAAATCCTTCTAAAATCGGGTCTTGTTCTATCATCAAATAACACCTCTATTCACTATATTTCAAACTACTTGGTCGTGGGTGACTTCTTCTTTCGAGCTCGTTTTCTCTTTATTATTGTCCCATTGTGCAAGTTGGATGAGGGGCTCAGCAACAAATACAAGACTAAGATGAGCTGAATATGGTTTTCATCCGTCGAGTGACAATCCTTTAATAGATGCTGCTTCGTCTTTTGAAAGAAAACTCTCAATAGACCAACGATCCTTATACACTTCCATGATCTTCTCCGGTTTCGTATTCTTGAAACTTAGAAATTCGGTTAGATTAAATTGGCTCCAATTAAAGGGGGTTGTGAGGAAACGACTAAAGGCAGACTGTGTTACGAAAGAGCATACTATTTTAAAACTGTAATTTACACTAATTTACTGCAAGTAGGTAAATCCTGAAAAAAAGTTAGAGGCTTAATTCTGAAAGAAGGGTATAGCTTCGAAAAGAACTGCTATAGACATCTGAGAGGATAGAATAAACTATAGGGCTTGTGTTATAATTTTAGGTAAGTTTATTATTTTAACTATCTTTAGAGATGGAGTGAAAGATTGATATGAAATCAAATAGGGTTGTTCGTTATCTAATATCATTCATGTTGGTTACTTTGCTTTTAACGGCATGCGGGCCTAAGTCTGTAGAACAAGCGAAAGATGGGGAAAACAACACTGGGACTGGCAATCAAGCTGATGATAATAACGGTCAACCCAAGAGTTGGAGTTCACCGCCTGAAATGAAGATCGATGCCAACAAAACTTATACAGCGGTAATGGAAACTTCCAAGGGAAGCTTTACTATCGAACTTTTTGCCAAAGATGCACCTCAAACCGTGAATAACTTTGTTTTTTTGGCCAAAGAGGGGTTTTATGATGGAGTGAAGTTTCACCGTATTATCCAGGACTTTATGATTCAAGGGGGGGATCCTCTAGGAAACGGTACGGGCGGGCCGGGCTATACCATTGTTGATGAGCTGCCGACAAAATATACTTATGAAGTTGGAGAAATAGCAATGGCTAGAACAAGCGCTCCCAATTCTGCCGGAAGCCAGTTTTTTATATGTACAGGTAATAGCTGCAGTAATCTAAGTGCGCAACCTGACTATGTTATTTTCGGGAAAGTGGTTTCAGGCATGGAATCGGTAGATAAAATTGCCGCCACACCTGTAGAAGCGGACGCCCGGGGGGAAATGAGCCAACCTACAGAAACCGTCACTATAACATCCATCAAGATAGAAGAGAAATAACTAAAGATACCCTTGCCGAAAAAACCGACCGCTAATTTACATAGCGCGGTTTTTTTAGCGAATCGATATAGTTATTACCGGTCAAATTACCCGTTTACAACAACGCCGCCGTTCACATGAAGAATCTGTCCAGCCATGTAAGAAGAATCATCTGAGGCAAGGAAGACATAGCTTGGGGCTAACTCCTCAGGCTGTCCGGCCCGCTTCATAGGGGTATCGGTTCCAAAATTCTTTACTTGTTCCTCACTGAAGGTGGAAGGAATTAGGGGTGTCCATATCGGTCCGGGGGCGACACCGTTGACTCTGATCCCACGACCAATCAAGGACTGGGACAGGGATCTTGTAAAAGCAACCATTGCCCCTTTAGTAGCGGAATAATCAAGCAGCTGTGGACTTCCTTTATAGGCTACTATGGAGGTGGTGTTGATGATGGCACTTCCTTGCTGCAAATGGGGCAGCGCGGCTTTGGTCAGGTAAAAGCAGGAGAATAGATTGGTGCGGAAAGTCCTCTCCAGTTGTTCGGCAGTTATATCTTCAATGTTCTTCTGGGGATGCTGTTCTGCAGCGTTATTGATTAGAATATCCAGTTTTCCGTATTTATTCATGGTTTGTTCGATAATCTGCTTGCAGAAATCCTCGTTGCCAATATCTCCGGCAATATTCTCACAGCGGCGGCCTTCTTGCTCAACTTGGCGTTTGGTCTCTTCAGCATCCCCATGTTCATTTAAGTAGACGATGACTACATCTGCGCCTTCTTTTGCATAAGTGATCGCTATAGCACGTCCAATACCGCTGTCCCCACCGGTGATGATGGCCACTTTATCCAGAAGTTTCCCGCTGGCGCGGTATTGCCGGTCTTCCGCATCGGGTCTCGGATTCATCTGCGCTTCAATTCCGGGCTGTTGATTCTGATGCTGCGGCGGTTGCGTTTGTTTATTGGGGGTTGTTGTTGTTGACATAGTTGAGAACAGCTCCTTTTATGGTTGGATTGACTCATTTATCTTACGCAATATTGGTTATTTTATCCTAAGCTTTGGCTGGCTTATTCCTTTCTTTGATGAACTTCTGATATAATAAGAAAATGTATCTTGCGTTTTTTGCAGAATTCAAGGAGGTTAAATATTTGAGTAACAGCGAATCTTCATATTTAAACTTATTAAAGTTGGTTTTGAATAAAGGAACTAAGAAAGAGGACAGAACCGGTACAGGGACTCTTTCTGTTTTCGGTCATCAAATGCGATTTGATTTGAATGAGGGTTTTCCACTAATTACTACCAAGAGCATACCTTTGCGCTTAATTTCAAGTGAATTGATATGGTTCATACAAGGTGATACCAATATTCGATTTCTTTTGCAACATAACAATAATATATGGAACGAGTGGGCATTTAAAAAATGGATTGAAAGTCCAAGTTACAAAGGCCCCGATATGACTGATTTCGGTATACGCTCACAACAAGATGAAAAATTTAAAATACAATATATAGAACAAGTTGAAAGTTTTAAACAAAATATTTTAAATGATCATGACTTTGCTCAAAACTACGGTGAATTAGGAAATGTATATGGTAAGCAATGGAGAAGGTGGCAAACTTCCCAGGGAGAAACAATAGACCAGCTCAAAGGTGTTATTGAAACAATAAAGAAGAATCCAGATTCAAGACGGTTAATAGTCTCAGCTTGGTCTCCCGAAGATGTAACGCCTCAAAGATCCGCTTTACCTCCCTGTCATACCCTTTATCAATTTTATGTTGCTGAAAACAAGTTGTCATGTCAGTTATATCAGAGAAGTGGAGATATATTTTTAGGAATTCCATTTAACATAGCGAGTTATGCCTTATTAACCCATATGGTTGCCCAAGAATGCGGATTAGGAGTAGGTGATTTTATTCATACAATCGGTGATGCCCATATCTATTTAAATCATCTTGAACAAATTGATGTTCAACTCAGTCGTGAACCAAGAGAATTGCCTGTGTTGAAATTAAATACGAGTATAAAGTCAGTTTTTGATTT
>DASWUO010000286.1:0-5056 GCA_036401615.1 Bacilli bacterium
GATAGCTCCTAAGTTAAGTTTGTTAAATCCGGATGTTGAAAAAATGAAAGTGGCTCTGGAATTCCTTAAACATACCATGGGGAGAGCCTTGATTCTATTCCCTTCTAAGGAAGAGATGAAGCAATTTAAACAAGACATCCAACGAGCTCCCGAGCAAACAGCTATGCACTTCCTGTATGAAGGTGATGAGGAAATCAGCCATCTGATCTCTTTATTCCAGAACGAAGAACATAGCATTTTGTGTGCGGTGACCCTTTGGGAAGGGTTGGATATTCCAGGCCCTTCATTATCGAATGTGATGATTTGGTCCTTGCCTTTTCCGCCGAAAGATCCTGTATTTACTGCCAAACGAAGCAGCTCCAACTCTCCATTTGAAGAGGTAGACTTACCTTATATGCTGCTTCGCCTGCGACAAGGAATCGGACGTTTAATCCGGTCTAAGGAAGATAAGGGAATCGTAGTTATTTTAGGCCAAGAGATACACCATAACGAATTAGTGATGCAGAAGGTGAAAGAAATTTTGCCTCATGGTATCGAAATTAGGAGCAGCAGGTAAGTTTATGGACATGTAAATGCCGGTGGCCAGACTTTCGAAATAAGATTAGTATCAGTAAATATTAATATTATTAATTAAATTAGGAGTGAACTGTTTGTTTGTAAGAGTAAGAGAATGGGCAAAACAGTTAAAAAAACAGGTTTTCTTACTTTATTTAGCTTGTAAAGATAGCCGTACGCCTTGGTTTGCAAAGGTAATAGCATTTTGTGTAGTTGCCTATGCGTTTAGTCCAATTGATTTTATTCCGGATTTTATTCCTATATTAGGCTACCTGGATGATATATTATTGATTCCAGCGGGAGTCATCCTTGCGATAAAATTAATTCCGATTTCAATTATAGATGAATGCAAGGTAAAAGCCGAAGAACTAATGAAACATGGAAGGCCTAATTATTGGGTTACAGGTATTCTAATTATCTTTATATGGATATTAGCTTTTTGTTGGGTTATATATAAATTATCGTAATTTAACAATAATTTATTGAGTCCGATAATATATATTATGTAAACAAATAAATGAACTTGACGATTATGGTTAATTTGTAGGTCTAGTAACCGTCAATTTCTCTATAAAGGTCAGATGTCCTTCTCCTATTCAGCATACGACAAAGGTTTCTATTGGCTTGTTTTTACTGGCTTATCTTGTACATAATTAGCCAATTCAAAGTGAACAATAGAATAACCTAACTTTATGGAGGCTTTGGGGTTACATGGTGAGAAATTGGATTCCATACTTAATCCTAGTCATCATCAGTTTGGTGATTGGGTTTTTCGCTTATAGAAAGGCGCGCACCGTTCGCTTCATTCCTTTTTATTTTGGTATCGCTGGAACCGTGGTTTTTTATGAATATATTATTTTTCATCTTTTCAAAAGTTATGACTATAAGGTCGAATTACTTCCAGATCCTTATTTTGACAGCTGTATTGGGGCCGTAGTTTCGAATGCTTTTTCAGTGCCGGCCGCGGGGCTTGGTTCAGTCTGGATCGTGATGATTTCTCTAATCTTTATGGGTATTGAAGTGTTGTTTGTTCATTATGGCTGGTATGAGAACTTTTGGTGGAAGACAATCTATACGGGAGTATCATTGGTTCTTTATTTTATATACGTGAAATCGTTATGGAATAAGGTGAAATATCCAAAAACACCGGGTTTGCCGAGGGTTATCCTCTTATTTTTCGGAGGCGCAATTTTCCACATTAATTTTAACTTTACGCTCTCAGCCACCCATTTTTACAAATTTCAAGACGGTTGGCTCGAGAACGCAACTAGACTTCATACGATCTTGGATATGACTCATGCTTTTCTGGTATCGCTTATTCTTACGGTCCTCGTTTATTTTGGGTTGAGACTGCCCATACGGATCGCCGTTCTGATTCTAATCAGCGGATGTTATTGGGGATTGAGCTGTCTAGGGTATCTTACATTTCTTAAACCATGGACGCTTCCGCTTCTTTTCGCGAGCGATGTGGTTACTCTGATGGCGCTCTCTTGGTTTAATCGGATTTTGAAGGGCGAACGCATGAAATTGAGCGGCAAACTCTAGGGAATAAATTGCTGAACCACTTTAACGATTTTTCCTTTCTTAACAGTGAAGTGGTAAGGGTATTCTATCAAATTTTCGTTGTCCTTGTAGCGAAATAGGGATATGAACTTAGCGCATGAAATGGGTTCATTCCAAACTATATCTTGGTCCTCGGCCTTGCCGCCCCGGTTATAATATTGCATGAGGACAGAGGCATTATCTGTTATTTCAAAGGTGCGGAGCCTTCTATTATTATTGATAATATAGTAGCCGTCGGGTGCTTCTGTCATTTCCGGGTCTTGCTCTATCTCCCGAAATTTTACATTCGCTTCCTCCCCCTCATACCATAAGATATAATCCATGGTAATGAAGGTTTTTCCGCCCTTCTTGAAGATCTTTTGGATAAATGCGGGATGGGTATCAGGACTCTTCTCTACAGGCTGATAATGGTCTTCAATTGCTTGCAGGTTGGAGTTTAGGGGAAGCAAAGGTATCATCAATAACACAAAGCATACTGCTAACTTTTTCATCATAAAAGTCTCTCCTTAAGTTTCGCGTCTGTGCTGCTATCTTCTATTACCACGAACAAGGATATTAGAAACAAAAAAGAAGATGGTATTTTATTACAAATCTTTATTATTACGGAACTAACGTTCAGTTTGTTCTTTAACTACATTAATTTCTTCTTTACGGATCATTTCATTTATCGATTTTATGTCATGAACTTCTTCTTGATGTATGGAAACCTCACCAATTTGGATAGGGTACTTCATTATTTCAACACGTTCTCCCTTGATAGGAATACGAATGGTCTCTATTTCGCCAACTTCCGAACCGTTAATCGATTTCTTCTCTATAACAATTTCTTCCCTTGTAATAGGTACTTTTATTGTTTCAACCTCTTTGATTGTTTCTTTATGTACAGCAACTTCAGCCATTTTCACCTTTTCACGGGAAATATTCAGTTGTTCTTCACGGATAAGTATTTTGGAGCCATGTTTATTATTATGTGCCATATTCAATTTCCTTTCTGTTTTTTTTAATAGGAATGCACCCCTGTAAACGCAGGAAACGTTTTACAGGGGTGCAAAAGCAGATAAAAGTACCATACCTAAAATTTTGAAATTAAATTTTTACCTTGTCTTCGTCAACCACTCTGGTGTCGCCTTTTAATTCTACGCTGGCTTTTTCTCTCTTTAAGGTATCTTTGACTTGTTCAGTTTCTTCAATAACACGTTTTTTTGCCGATACCTCACCCGTAACCACTGTGTGCTTATCTACGTTAACTCGTTCTTCGCTGACCGGGATGCGAATGGTTTCTTCCCCGCCGACCGCTTCATCTGTTGGTTCTCCAGTGAATGTTCTTCTTTCAATAACAACTTCATCATGGGATACAGGGACATTAACCGTTTGTTGTTCCTCAATGATATCTTTGCGCAGTTTCACTTCGCCGGTTTGCACTGTTCTCTTCGAAACATCCAATTGCTCTTCGCGAAGACGCAGTTTATCACGGTCAGTCGTTTCAACATCTTCAGTGAGTTCAACATCAACATCAACGTCTTTGTCCTTGTCAAATAATCCGAAAAAGTTGGCCATATGAACCTCCTTGAAGTTAGATTTCTCTGGACAGTTTATATTGCCCGTAAACCACTGTCCTTATTCATATCTGGCTTCAAGTGGATAAATAAAGGGTCAACAATTTAATGGCAGCAAACACACTAAGAAGAAAAATGGCCACCCTAATAATAATAATTCTAATCTTGGGACTTTCATATTCGCTGTAATTGCTTTTTAACGCTTTATTAATTCCATAAAGGTAAAGCAAACCAAAGGTAATTAAAATAAACAGAAATGAGGTGGGAATCTGGGGTTCCCCCTCATAGATAAATCTTTGCACTACTAACAAAACCAGTAGAATACAGTACACTATTCCTGCTATGATGTCATAAAGCTTCATATATGTGTATGCGGATTTTTTGTCCATTGTTCTAAACACCCCGATTATTTATAGATGATACTTTACTTACATCTTTGCAGTGTCTTTAGCCGCTTGTATCAATTTATCAAAAAATTCATCATCCTCATCAATTTCTGTTTCCACTAAGTAAATTTCTTCTTCAATTCCTGGCTCATGGGAAAAGTGCAATCCGTAACTCCACTCTTTACCATCCTTGCTGTGCAGCGTAATCTCATAAGGTTCCTTATGCCCCTCAGCTTGAAATTGAACATTGCCGATATAGCCGGTTTCTTTAGTGTATTTCATTTCCGCTTGATGAATAATGATGTTCACCGAGAATCACTCCTGTCTAATCCTATTAACTTACATTATAACACAGCTTATTTCACAAAGAAAAAAGCCGGGAATCTTCGACATGCAAGATTCTCGGCCATTTATGATGTTAATCATTTATCATATTAATCATTAAATTACCGCAAACGCCAAGCTATTTCATTCCAACGCAGTTCATTACGAAACGACTGTGTCGATGTTTTATTATTTATAATGACACATTCGATACCGGCCATTTCAGCCCAATCGACTAATTGTTCAACACTCACTGCAAAAGAGAAACAAGTGTGGTGCGCCCCTCCGGCAAGAATCCAAGCTTCAGCGGATTCATTTAAGGAAGGTTGAGGCTTCCAGAGAATACTGGCTACAGGCAGCTTAGGCATAGCCTTCTCTGCTTTTACTGCATCCACTTCATTAATGAGCAGGCGGAATCGGTTGCCCATATCGATCAAAGAAGCATTCAAGGCCGGACCAGAGTCGCCGGTAAAGATCAATCGTGCGGGGTCCGCCTTCCCTCCAATGGAGAGTGGGTGAACTTCGATTCTGGGACGGTTAGCCGCTATAGTTGGGCAAATTTCAAGCATATGTGATCCTAAGACTAGCTCATTGCCCGGTTCCATATGATAGGTATAGTCTTCCATAAAGGAAGTTCCTTTATTTTCGGCAATGATTTTCATTAAACGAACA
>DASWUO010000287.1:0-12629 GCA_036401615.1 Bacilli bacterium
AACAAGACAAACCATAAAAATGACTAAAGTTCGTTTATGTTCCATTGATACAGCACATCCTCGCAGGTCAAAGCCCGGGGCATCCATTCGCGAATAAACCGGTTGATTGCCGTCGTATAAAAGTAATTTTCACTGAAAAAGAGTTCAGGCGAACGGCCAGAAGACACGCCGCCGTCAAATAACATTGCACAACGGAGAGCATATTTAGCGGCAAACTCTACATCGTGCGTGACCATAACAATGGTTAATCCTGATTGATTAAGTGTTGCAAGCAGTTCGCCCAGCTTCATCTTCGATATGGGATCAAGTCCTTTAGTTGGCTCATCCATGAGCAGCAATTGCGGCTTACGCAGAAGAATGCCAGCAATGGCAACCTTCTGCCGTTCTCCTCCACTGCAATCATAGGGATGCTGTTGGAGAAGAGACTCAATTCCAAACAACTTTGCTATTAGTCGGGTTACCCCCTCTATAGTGTCAGCCGCATGGATAAGTTCCTCTTCGACTGTATCATGTGTAAAATACAACATGGGATTCTGGGCGAGAAATCCAATTTTGCTGTATTTATCTGCATCCTCTAGTTTCCTGAGGTTCTGTCCTTGATACAGCACACTTCCCCTTTGCGGGGCAAGCAAGCCGGCCATGATCTGAAGCAGGGTTGATTTGCCCGTCCCGTTTCCCCCCAAGACCGCGAGAAAATCCTGTGAGTAAACTTCCAAGGACGCATTCTTAAGCACCATAGATTCATCTTTATGATATTGAAAATAAACGTTTTTGCACTGCAGCAGCATTTCATGATTACCCTTGACCTGAACAGCATTTTCCAATGTTTGTTTTGTAGGTTGAACATTAAGATTCTTTAGTAACTCAGCAGGATTTAATGTTTGCAGCCACCTTCGGCCTTCCTTTACGGTTAAAGGGACCTCATCCATTGCAGGCTGTTGTACATTTAAATATACTTTGGATACCGAAGGAAGATATCCAAGAAAATGTCCATCTTGCCCTGACCATATTTGCTCTATGACCCCTCTTGGCGAGCCTTTGTACTTAACACTGCCTTCGAGCATCATAACCACTTGATCGGCCAATGGAAATATTTCTTCCAAGCGGTGCTCCGTCATGATAATTGTAGTGCCAAATTCCTGATTCATCCGGTATACCATTTGGATGAATTCGCGGGCCGCAATAGGATCCATTTGCGCTGTGGGTTCATCCAGCAATAATAGTGAAGGCTGTAACAGCAGTACTGAGGCTAAATTTAACAGCTGCTTCTGACCCCCTGACAGTTCAGCTGTTTTCTTCTCAAGCCATGTTTCCATCCCGAAGAAATGACACATTTCCGCAACACGCCTGCGCATAACCTCTGTAGAATGCAACAAATTTTCCATAGCAAAAACAAGCTCCTGCTGCACTTGCTCCATGACAATCTGGTTTTCCGGATCCTGCATCACCATGCCGATTTCTCCAACAAGAACCAGCGGCGGGTGTTCATTTAAAGGCAAGCCGCAATAAAGAACAAGTCCGGACATATGCCCGATGGGTTCCAGTTCTTTCTTCAAGTGCCGAAGCAATGTAGTCTTACCGCATCCTGATGGCCCGCATAAAACCACAAATTCGCCATCCTCCACCGATAAGGAAATACTCGACAAAGCCGGTTTAGCATGATCGGGGTAGGAGAAGGTTAAATTGCTTACTTCCAATCGTACCATCGCAGCTTTTCCCTCCCTTCCATGAAGACGGGTATCATGAGAAATAAACAGAAACAGCCATAATAGAACCATTCCTTTTTGTCAAAAAAGAGACTTTCCACTGACGGGTAGATTGTTAACGTACCAAAACCGAAATACCAACCCGCAAGACAGCCGGCACCTAAGGAAACCATAAGGATGATAACAATCCAATCCCTAAACTCCATACAATAACCCTCATAGCTGCTTCTTTTACCTAAACCATAGCCGCGTGCGCTCATGGAATCTGCGGTTTGAATAGCTTCTTCCAATGACCAAGTTAATAGGATTTGCTGCTGCTTCATGCCGTTTTTGATGCGATTGCGCAAGGATCCGTGCGTGGTCTGGATGCCTCTGGTTCGCTGGACAAGGGACAGGTCTTTCAATCTTCTTTTCAAAAGTGGAACAAAACGCATAGCAATCACCATCAATAAAGTAACCTTCGGAGCAATCCCGGAAAATAGGTAGATAAACTTCGTTGAGGTGATCATCTGATTATAGGACACAAAAGCAACTAAAATGGTTAAAATCGACAGCATCATGGTAATTCCGTACAGGACAGACTCAAGGGTGATGGGGTTATCGAACAAATAAAACAAAATATACGCCCCCCGATGGGAAAATAAAGGATTCACCAGGATGATAATCAACCCCGTTATAACATAATATCCGACCCATGGCCGCAATTGTTTTCCTCCATCATGGAGTAAGTTCAATCCGATCATCGCAAATAAAGAGGTTATAAGAAACAGGGGGTGAAACAGCAGCATGCTAAAAACCATGAGGATAGCGTAATAAAGAAAGCCGGGAAACGGATGCAAGGATCTGAACCCCCCGCTCATTCGCTGTTTCCTCCCTCACTTCCTTGACCGCCATTCTCACCATTGTCCACTGGAACTTCCCCGACTTCCAAGGTATATTCCCATTTAACTCTATCACCGCTCGAAAGGATATAGCTGCCTGCACTTTCATTTTGAATCTTCCCGTTTACACTATAGATCCAACCGCTCTCTGCCCCTTGGTCAAATTCATACAAATTATCGATCCCTTCTACATAAGCTATCGCGCCGCGTCCACGAAACTCCATGTGGATCTGTTTCTCCCGGGTAACCCTCTTCAATAAATCCAATACCGTATCGCCTTCCTCAAATGCATAAACTGCTTCTGTTACAATGGTGCCATGTGCAGCATCCCCTATAATGGAAAGTGTAACTTTTAATGACTGCGGAGCTGCTATAATTGGCAATGACTTTGGCGAAGGTGATTTGGCTGTGGCAGATGGTTTGTTTGTGACACTTGGATTTGAAGCATTCGGATTACCTGTGGTATTCGGAACTTCATCCAACTTGGATGCCTGCCCACCATCGTCTGTTGACGAGGCTTGAGGCTCCAAAGCGATAGTGTTCGTATCATTCTCTGCCGCTGCCAAAGAAGCTCTTTTTTCAGGTTCGATATTACAACCTGAAATCACAAAAACAAAACACGATACCAATAGGAATAAAATCAAGGTTCGCCTAGACAAATTATTTTTCATAAGGGCAAGAAAAGAGCTTATTTTGGGAAAATCAAATGCTCTATTGAGAATAAGATCCCAAAGACTCCTTTCCGGGAGGATTTTGAGATCTGTTGTTATGATTTGTTGCTTCATCTCAGTAAACCTTCCCTTCAAGGCTAAGCTAAGGCTATAACATTCTCAATACCTGCTCAGGTACAGAATCAGTTCGCCAGATTCAATGCCTTTATTGCCATTACAGCAGCCATCTCTCTGGTAACGAGGCCTCTTGGCATGAAATTTCCGTTGCTGCCAATCATCAGTCCACTTTTAAATACCGCAGTAATATAGGGGATAGCCGCACCGGAAGCCAAATTTAGATCCTTGATATTTGCGCTGTCTGCCTGCAGCTTTTCCCCAGATTCGGTTTGCAATTGCAAAGCCTTAGCCAGCATCATGGCGGCATCCTGCCTTGTGATAGGTTGGTTGGGGGCAAATTTTGTCTCCGTTATACCTGCTGCAGCACCTTTTAATTTGGCTGCAGCGATGTAGCCGCTATACCACAAACCAGCATTCACATCAGCATATCCGGTTGTTACTCCATCTGTTGGCGATTCCCCGATCAGCTTCATTAGTATGGTGGCAAACTCCGCGCGGGTTACTGAATTTTTCGGGTTGAAACGCAGCTCTTGTCGGCTCACACCCACCATGAGCCCGGAGGATTGCGCCATCTGTACAGATGTTAAAGCCCAATCCGATATGCCCGCTCTATCGGCATAATCCGCTTGAAGACCGATCGTATGTGTACTGTGGATCACCAATGGAGGTGCCCCGGTTTTATATCCGCTTACGGTCGCTTTATGTGGTCCAACAACGCCAACTGCCTGAAAATTGGCGATACCTTCTTTATCGGTCACAACGGACTGTTTGCCGATCTGAACCGTTACCCCGGCCGCGGCGGAAATTTCTTCTTTACTGGTGCCATCATCTGCCCACACCATAACAAGCTTGTTAACTTTAACTAGGAATGTTTCGTTAAATTTGGGCTCAGCAGGCTGTGTTGAAATGGAATGTATAAGAGGTGTGCCGTAGTCGCTATAATGAATAATAACCTTGTCACCTTTAAGTAGTGTATAATCAGCCATCCCAACTGAAGGAATGACCAGTTTTCCTCCTCTTTGTACATAAAACCCCCAGCCGTCATAACCGCCATAAAGTCCAGCATCTATGCCATTTATTGAAGACACATATTTGCCGAAAGAAGAACTGACAACAATATACTTCATTTTATTATTTTTTAACAGCGATTCAAGTGCTTCTAGCACGTTAGTTCCCCTTGTTTTTCCGGTAATAACCGAACCCTGTGGTCCTTCAATCTGCATAACTATGCCAACTTGATCATCTTTCTGGTATAATCGGCCGTTACCATTGATAAACAATTGATAAGCATCCAGCGCCAGAAGCGCTTGTTCCGTAGCCATGCCGTTAGAAGATCCGCCTTTCATATGGGCAAATCCGCCATCCGGTTGACCAAACGTAACCAAATTGGTTAATACATTCCCGCCTGATTTAGTAAAATCAGGAGATGTAGGATCGATGTTTAAAGCAGTTAAAGCGATGATCACTTGAGCCGCGGTCTCGCTGTTTTCTCCCGAATTATTAAACCCTCCACTAGACAACTGAAGCTTAGAGAGTGAAGCTATAGCTTTATCAATGGCTGCTTGAACTTTAACCTGTCCCTTATAGGGGGCTAAAGCAGTCAAAGCCATGGCAGTGACGTCTACTGTGCTTTTTCCGCCTGATATGAGCGACCATCCGCTGTCCGTCCCTTGGGCTTGGAGCAGCCAATCAATCAATGCCGTCTCATTCCACGGAGCATCCTCAGCAATCGTATATTTGCCGCCGCCCAAAATTAACAAAGCATAGATGGGCCCGTTAGCGCCTTGATTAATCATACGTGAATGGTTCACAACGATATCGATTAAACTATATCCGGCAAAATTCTGCGGGTCTGCTCCAGCAGCTTGAACCCCCAAGATAATCCGTTCAAGATCCGTGACTTTATTAAACTGGCCTTTCTGCTGCTTGACTAACTGTTTGGCGTAAGCCAAATAACTGCCGGGAACTTCCTTCCCCGCTCTAGCCAAGCCTATCGCGGCCCAATCGGAAAAGCCGTCTGTTTGTAACCCGTTACTGATGATATTAGAGCCCGCTTGATCTATCATTTCCTGTACTTGAGTTATACTTACCCCACTTACTGCTGCAGCTGCTGTCCATAACCCCATCGATGCCGTCTGGATTAATAACAACATAATTAAAAAAGATATACGCCATTTTTTGATGTTCCTATTCATACTTCCCGTTAAACTTGCCACTAAATTTTTACCCATGTCCTGTTTCTCTCCTCAACGTAAAGTAAGTTGCCTAATCTCCGTGAAACCAAAAAAACATCCTCCATAAACGGAAGATGTAAGAATATTGTTAAGAGCGCCACAAGTGACAGCAAGGCATAAAATCCGAGTGGACCGAATCCTGCTATCATAAGTAAAACAACACTTAACACCTTCCTATTCATCGTAGGTAAATGGTGCGAAAAGATCTAGGCAGGTCTCCTGACTTGCGAATCAACGCTTCTCTATGGCCTTCCCATTTCAAGTGAAGAAACAGTGGCCTACATCCTAGAGTTGCTCCTCGCTTACAGTGGCGGGACCGTGTCGGACTTGCACCGACTTCTCTTTTAAGCTGAAATGAATTCAGCACCTAAATCCAACGATCTATGAAATTGTACATTTCTATTACTATGCTTTTAGAATACTAGCACTTTTTCACCCGGATTGTCTACTCTTGCGTTACAATTATATTTTTGCAAAATCCCGCTATCGATAAAGTCTAATCTGCCTGTCTTAACAAAATCATAAGGAGCTACTAGAGCCGGCGATTTATTAAATAAATCATGATCACTGTTTTTAAACAGGGTAGCCACAAATTGGGAACAGAAGAATGCATTCTTCCGCTCAATCGGCATACTCACTACAAATGCCAATAAGCCAAGGGCATTATAAGTATATTTCTCCTGATTTTGTTCAAATTCCTTAACCAGGTTCATCATTCTTTCATACACTTCTGCCGGCACACTAATACTATATAAGGAGAAAGAGGTTTCTTTAAATTTAGCATACATGCCTCTATCAATATATTCTTTCACAAAACTTCCATTAATAGGATTGTTGGGTCTCTTCCTTCCGAAACTGTACAAGTCCTTTAAATCTCTGTCAAAGGCAATAGAAATATGGTTATAGGGAGCTTGGGTATACTTCTTTATGAGACGGTTAAGCAGGGTGCCTGTATCTGTGAGGAGTAAATAAATCGTCTTCATCTCTGTTTCGCTGTTTAACAATTCAATCACCTTTTTATAAAATTTTAACATGAAAAATCACTTGGGATGCGGGAATTGGTTTTATAATCCATTGTAGCACGATTGCGAAAATTTATCTTCTAAATTTCTCTCCTATATTTAGAAAATAATAGGGTGAGGATAAAAATATTTTTATCCCGCCCATTTTTCGGGTACAATAGATAGCATATTCAATCTAAAAGACTCCGGGGTGGAAGAATGCTGGCCTATTATAAAAAGTATTGGAGAACCATATTCGATATTGCCATGATTGTACTTACCGTCTATCTTATCATGCTTACCTTCAGCTATTTCTACCAAATTGCCGCACCGATCTTCTTGGCATTTCTGATCTTTATGGCCATTGAACCATTAGCTAAATTTATCAACAGGCGGGGGATTAAGAAATCTATAGCCACAGCCATTTCAATGCTGATATTTACGGTAGTCATACTCGGCACACTTGCTGGAGCCGGATTTATCTTCGCTGCCCAAATCAGTGGATTAACCGAAAAAATTCCGGAATATTCGGAAATTCTTAAGGAGCAAATTGCCCTAAATACAGTCTATCTGGAGGATAAAATTCCTGCAGATCTTCTCCAAAACATGGTTGACTATGCAACAACCTTTGCGGAAAAAGGCTCCCAGATCGCCGGCGCTATCTTGCTGACGGTCTTCGGCTGGATAACTTCCTTCTCCACCTTTATACTTAATTTTATCATAGGATTAATCTTGGCTTATTTCTTAAGCATTGAAATTGAATCATGGAAAAAAATGGCTGATGAGAAGGTGCCGAACACCTTTAAATACGCCTATTTGTTTCTAAAAGATAATGTTGTGAAAGGCATCGGTAAGTACCTTAAGGCCCAATTGAAGCTCATCACGATTACATTTGTTCTTGTCTTATTCGGACTTGTGGCCCTAGGGGTGGACAACTCCTTTGCCATAGCCGTCCTTGCCGCTATATTTGATGTGCTGCCGCTGCTGGGTGTTTCTACTGTATTTATTCCATGGATTATCTATTTATTCATCGTCGGCCAAACAACATTAGCCTTCTGGCTCATTGGGCTGCTTGCCGTGGTCATTGTGGTCCGACAAATCACGGAACCGAAAATCACTGGAGATTCCTTGGGCGTTTCCGCTTTTACCATGCTATCCTTTATGATCATATCCCTGTCACTGTTTGGTGTGGCAGGTTTGATTCTATCTCCGGTACTGATCATTTTAATAAAAGCGTTATATGAACAAGGGCATTTGAAGAAGTGGATTCGTGTACCGCCTAAGGATGCTGGAGAAGTTCCTGTGCATATTGAGTAACCCCTTGAAGGGGTTATGGCATTACTATGCGACAACTGAACCTCTGATCCCCTCATTAAAAATCGAAAGGAGTCGATCCAGATCCATTTATATATCATAAGGCACGGGCAATCTTTAGAGAATATCAGCCAGGCTGCGACACCCAACTGCGGGCTTTCGCCCCTTGGCCATATTCAAGCTTCCTTAATCGCTGATTTCTTTTCTAACATAGATGTGAAACTTATCTTCAGCAGCCCTTTCCGAAGAGCTGTTCAAACCGCTTCGCCTCTGGCAGACGCTAAAGATGTACCCATTGTGCTCGTTCCCGAAATGAGCGAAATTTTCACTGAATTTAATGGCGCTCCATTAAAGGAACATTATCCGTGGGAAATCAGCAGTCAAATAATTAAAGAATTCCCATACTCCCACTTCAGGGATCAATATGCCAACGACCCCTCTTGGTGGCCTGAGCAATGGCCCGAGACTTTCGAACATGTTCGACAAAGAACTGCCATGTTTTATGATCATGAATTGCGTTCATTTTTTGCCACCGATGATCATGTTGTTGTATTTGGGCATGGTGCATCAACAGATACATTGAAACAGAAGGTATGTCCGGATACCCTATATCCCGTTGTAGTGGACACGAATGCCGTCATTTTTGAATATCACATTAATACAGAAGGTGTTTGTTTACAAAATAAAATGCATCTCGAATTTTTAGGCGTACACGCCAGTCCGAAATGCACCGCTTATGGTGAATATTTACTTGACCCGCTAAAGTGAAGATGATAAACCTCTTGATATTAAAACTCAAACTGTACAGTCACGTTCGTGCTTATTGTTAATTGTCCAGCAGAAATGGAAGTGGGAGCTGCTGCATCCATGGCCGCTTCCGATTTCATCATGCCGTAATCCGCATATTGGATTGGCACACCGCTGCCGCCATTCTCCGTAATGTTCACAATACCTTTTATTTCTTTACCCGCATATTTAGCCAATCTCTTCGCTTTGGCTTCTGCATTCGCCATAGCTTTGTCCAGAATCTGCAAGGTATACTCATCGCCCTTTTCTGTGCTGAATTGGATATTGTTAACTCTGTTTACACCCGCTTTGGATACGGCATCAAGCAATCCGCCTAATTTCAGAAGATCCCTATAGGTCACCTGAATAGTATGGTCGGATGTATAACCTGTAATTTTCGGTTTTACATTTTCACCGTATTGATATTCCGGCTGGACTTGAAATCCTGTAGTTTTTACATCTTTTTTAGCAATCTTGTAGGTCTCATAAAGTACTTTTTCCAGCTTCGCAAAGGCTTGGGCATTAGCTGCTTGAGCCTCATTGGCGGTTCCGGCCTGAGTCTGGACTCCGATAGAAACATAAGCTACATCGGGGTCAACCATCATTTCCCCTTTGCCGTTCACCGTAATGACATTCTTGTTTGTCGTTGTCGTAGTAGTCACCTCATTCTCGGCATACAGTTTGTCCGATTTAACTGCGTCCCCTAGAACATTACTCAACAACGGCAAGGCTATAACAGCTAAGCTTACAATTCCTGCGAGGAGAAAAAATT
Source organism: Bacilli bacterium (assembly GCA_036401615.1). Lineage (GTDB taxonomy): Bacteria > Bacillota > Bacilli > Paenibacillales > DASWUO01 > DASWUO01. The sequence goes on from DASWUO010000287.1 coordinate 9,483, forward strand.
TCTTATTAATCTTCATTGTCTACTGCTCCCTTCTATTATTTGTTTACACCCTCTAGACGGAAACGGAAACAGAAAGGTTACAATAAAAATAAAATATCATTGTGTATATTTCCCGGGAAATTTGTCGAGTTAGCGCAAAGAATCCTGCAAGCCCAATCCTTGCACATAATAAAGCATATAAATTAGCAAGATCGCCAACCCCCCATAGGCCAAACCGAATTTCCACCTGGTTTCGGGAGGAACATCGTAATATTTATCATTCTCGTAAACCTCATAGTCCACTTGACAGTGAATCACAATTTTTTCTGCAAATATTCTCGGCTGATGTTCGATGCGGATAATATGAACCCGTTCAATCAATCCTTGCTGTATCAAAGGGATTGTCCCGTGAAGTCCGATGGTATCCCAGAAGATTTCCACCTTCTGCTGACCGTCTATTGTGGAATAGGTTTGGAACGAAAGCTCTCTCTTGTGCTCCTCTCCCGGAACCATCATACCTTGACTGGTGATTCGTTCAACAGGCACTTCAAACTGGGCAGAAACTGCACGTTTCTTGCCCTTGCCTGGGTTCTTGATATATTTCTGGTATAAATCCCACACGAACAGAGCCCAGATAATAAACAGAAGCCATGCTTTGAGCATAATAATCACAACCAGTCCGCCAAAGACACCAAACAACCACAACCATCGGGAAACAGCGGTAGCAATCCTCCCGCCATCCAGCGGATGGATAGGAAGCAAATTTACGAGATTTAGAAAAAATCCTATGTAAGCGGCAATCAGGAAATGCGGATTATCCCATTGCAAACCAATCCATAAGGCAACGAGTGCGCCTACTGTTCCCAAGATTGGACCACCTATAGCTATATAAGCTTCTGTCACAGCATCGCGGGGATTCCTTTTTAAAGTAATCAACGCCCCAAGGAAGGGAATAAACAAAGGCGCACTCACCGGAAGCCCTTTTTGCTTGGCGGCAAACACATGACCTAACTCATGAATAAAGATCATAGCCACTAATCCAATGGCGAATTGCAGGGTTGACACAACCGCATACAGCCACAAAGTTACAGCCATACTGATAAAGGTTGTTCCAAACTTGCTGAATTTCAATAGGACAAAGATACTTTTCCATTTCGATAACAGGAAGATGGCCATTAAACCCAACCATCGCCATGGATTAGTCCGTTTCTGTTCTCCTTGTTTATCCATATCATTTCCTCCGAGCTACTTTTTTGGCGGTGCGCCCCACATACGAATAAACTCTTCTTCCTTATAACCAACGGTTACTTTCAGGCCGTCCGTGACGATGGGCCGTTTTATTAATCTGCCGTTTGAACATAACAAGGCGATCTTTTCCGCTTCGGACATGGACGCTACCTTGTCCTTCAATTGCATTTCCTTATATACCTCCCCGGAGGTGTTAAAAAACTTCTTACTCTCCAGCCCGCTTAACTCAATCAGCCGTTTCAGCTCCTGCGGACTGGGCGGGTGATCAAACAATTCAATCTTGTTCACTTCTACTCCTCTGGAGGTCAAGGATTTCACGGCATCCCGGCAGGTACCGCACTTGGAATATTGATACATTGCCACTTTATTCATTATTCGTCATCCCTTTATTGTATGAGTTTTATAAGATTTCTAATGCCTTGATTAAATCTTGCATATCCTCGGGAAGCTCTGCTTCAAATTCCATCCAATGCCTTGTTACCGGATGAGCAAAAGCTAACTTCACAGCGTGTAAAGCATGTCGGTCCATTTTAGCACCTTCGAGTGGGTTTATCTTCATCACATCCTCACACATTTGCTGCGTAAAATACATTTTGTCACCAAACAATGGGCAGCCCATATACTGCATATGTACCCGAATTTGGTGGGTTCGGCCTGTCTCCAAAACAAGTCTCACTTGCGATCCCAGGCTATATTTCTTTTCCACTTTGTAATGTGTAACTGCGGGATATCCGCTTACTGTAACGATCCGCTTATGCGGTTCCCCAGGATCCCGGTCGATGGGCGCATTCACTGTGCCGCTGTCGTCTGCCAGGTGCCCGTACACAAGGGCAATATATTCCTTCCTCACCTTGTTTGCTTTCATCTGCTCCGAAATATGATGGTGGGCATAAGGATTCTTGGCAATGGCCAACACCCCGGAGGTTTCTTGATCCAATCGGTGTATAGGACGAAAGCGGTAATGAAGCCCTTGCTGCTGCCAATAATACACCACGCCATTTGCCAGCGTGTTAATATAATGCCCATGTGTCGGATGTACGATCAACCCGGCTTCCTTATTCACGATTAACAGCTGATCGTCTTCATATAGGATGTCGAGAGGCATTGCCTGTGGCATGATATCCCCGGATACCTCTTGTTCCATTCTCACTTCAATCTTGTCATCCCTGTGCACCTGAACATTGATGTACTGCCGCCAGCCATTTACTTTAATCCCTTCGTCTGTTTGCTTTAAGCGGGACAATAAGGTGCGGGAAATTAACATTCGCTTTTGTAAAATAGTTTTTAAAGACCATCCCTCTTCCGTTTCAGGAACGATATAAACAAGCGGTTCATAATAACTCATAAGTTTTGGCCGAACACCTCAGCACTTCGGATATATTCCACATCTGCTGTGCCTTCCCTGACATTTGCGGTTCTTGCCAAGGTAAAGAATAAATCGGACAAGCGGTTTAAATATCGCAAGACTTCATTGTTGATCTCCGCTTGCTTAGATAAGGTCACAGCAAGCCGCTCTGCACGCCGACAAACCGTACGGCATACATGAAGGGAAGAAGAGATTAAACTGCCTCCGGGCAGGATAAATCGGGTAATGGCCATTGTCTCGGCATCATAGGCATCGATCCACTGTTCCAGTTGGCTTATCTTATCAACACTGACCTTGTATTGTCTCGATCCTTTATCGACAAAAGCCAAGTCTGAACCGCAATCGAACAATTCATGCTGAATTTGCAGTAAGTTACTGATGATATCTGCAAACTTGAGTTCCTTCTCTTTATTCAACGGATCTTGCTTAACAGACATGAAGCTCATGGTTTGACCAACAAAACAATTAAGCTCGTCAATAGTGCCATAGGCTTCTACCCTAACATCATCCTTATAGACTCTTCCTCCAATGACACCCGTTTGTCCGGCATCACC
>DASWUO010000288.1:0-1733 GCA_036401615.1 Bacilli bacterium
GAAATGGTCGACCGGTTTAGTTATGTGGAGGATGAGAGCACTCTAATTTTATTTGAACAATTAAAGGCAGGGCTTTCCGCCATAGAAGAAGGCAAGGATCCGCAGATCATTACCCATGTGTTTGAGATGAAAATTTTGGAATTATCAGGGTACTCTCCTTCATTTTATGAATGTGTTTCTTGTACAGCGCCCACCCATCATGAGTATATAAGTTCCGCATTGGGAGGCATATTATGTGTGACTTGTCTTCATAAAGACAGCAAAGCTATCAACATTTCCACAGGTACTCTTAAACTGCTGCGCTTGTTTCAAAAAATGGATATTCGCAGATTGGGCAATATCGATGTCAAGGATGAAACAAGAGCACAGCTGAAACAATGCATTCGTGAATTAATGGATCGCCATATAGGAATCGAATGGAGATCACGCAATTTTCTTGACCAAATGGATAAATACGGAATATAGCCTATGTTTACTAAATGCCAATATAGACTCCCAACTCCCTTTGACTCAGGGTTTTAGTCATGCTATACTATTCCTCAACAAATGATACTATGACAGAAAAGAAGTAATCCTCATGCGACAGCAAAGCGAACCAGGGGCGGTGGAAGCCTGGACTGTTACGTGGATGAAAGGCATTCTGGAGTGTCAATTTTTATAAAAAAGTGGATTGGTCAAGCTGATGATAAGTTTTTGTCGCACCAATCAAGTAGGGTGGAACCGCGGGAATCGATCTCGTCCCTATGCTTGTGATAAACAGGCATAGTGGGCGTTTCTTTGTGTTTGTAATCATACTTATGTATAAGGGAGCTGCAAGAAATGACGATTAACTTTCAACAAATGATCTCAATTCTGCAAAATTACTGGGCTGGGCAAAACTGTATTATCGTACAACCCTATGATGTTGAGAAGGGTGCCGGCACGATGAATCCAATGACCTTTCTGCGGAGTATCGGACCTGAGCCATGGAATGTAGCCTATGTTGAACCTTCACGGCGTCCGGCGGACGGACGTTATGGGGAAAATCCAAATCGCCTTTATCAGCATCACCAGTTTCAAGTCATCCTTAAACCTTCTCCTGATAATATACAGGAGCTATATCTCGAAAGCTTGAGCCAATTGGGGATAAATCCGCTGCATCACGACATTCGTTTTGTGGAAGATAATTGGGAGGCTCCTACCCTTGGTGCTTGGGGATTGGGTTGGGAGGTTTGGTTGAACGGCATGGAGGTGACGCAATTTACTTATTTCCAGCAGGTGGGCGGGATCGATTGTGCTCCGGTAGCTGTGGAGATCACTTACGGATTAGAAAGATTGGCTTCTTATATTCAGGATAAAGAAAATGTTTTCGATTTGGAATGGGTCAGTGGAGTATCGTATCGTGATGTATTCCATCAACCCGAATTTGAACATTCAAAGTATACTTTTGAAGTGTCTAATGTCTCCATGTTATTGAACTTGTTTACTATATATGAAGAAGAAGCCAAGAATATACTGCAACAGAAACTTGTGTTTCCGGCCTATGATTATGTTCTGAAATGCTCACACACCTTTAATCTTCTGGATGCCCGTGGAGCCATAAGCGTTACTGAGAGGACAGGGTACATCATGCGGGTACGGAACTTGGCGAGGGCTTGTGCTTCTACTTATTTAGAGGAAAGAGAACGTTTGGGATTTCCTTTATTACAAGCGGATGGAGTGGTGAATCATGGCTAAGGATCTTTTATTTGAAA
>DASWUO010000289.1:0-2906 GCA_036401615.1 Bacilli bacterium
ACTTTACTTTTCTATATGGTAAGAATATAATAATTGTAAGATAAGAGACGGTGAGGGGTGGCAGTATGATTCAAGTAACAACCAAGGTGTCGAGTAAAGGTCAAATTGTAGTTCCTATGGAAATCCGCAAACAATTTCATATTCAAGAAGGCGATTCTTTAAAGTTTACAATAAACGAAAGCGAAGAGATCAAAGTGGAAATCCTTAAAAGGAATTCCATTATGGATTTGTTTGGATCTGTCCAAGCGAAAGGGGACACACAAGACTTTGAGAAAGTTAGACGTGAAACAAGCGAAGATCGTATTGACCAAAGAAATGAGAAAATGTACTAATGAAATATATTCTTGATACTAATATTATTATTCGATTCTTAGCTAACGACCATGAAACACATTCTCCAGATTCATATCACTTATTCGAAAAGGCATCCAGGGGTGAGGTTATATTGATATTAGATCATATTGTTATAGCCGAGTGTGTTCATGTTCTAAAGGGTAAGTATTATCAATTACAGAGGCAAGATGTTACCAAGCTGCTTATAAAATTAATTGAATTTACAGAGGTTGAGGCTGACAACAAAGATTTAATGATTAAAGCACTTCATAATTATTCATCTTATACTGTAGATTATCCCGATGCTTACTTAGCTGCCTTAGCCGAAGGTAAGATGTTAAGCATATTAACATTTAACAATAAGGATTTTAGTAAAATAGGGATAAATAATCTTCAGCCATCTGAAATTTAGAGGAGAACAAATACTGGAACTAGTGCTGGCACTCCGACACATTTCGACATTTCAATCACAAAATTAAGATCAACCACAATAAATGATTAAACAAATTATTCTCATTATCAAGAGGTGAATCAACATGTACGATTATATTAGACTAATATTGTTATATATTGCATCTGTTTCGCGGCAATTTTTGGGATAAATGTTATTGTTGTTATGGCGATAAATAGAAAATAAGCGAAATAAATTGACGAATGATTTTCAAACAAAACATCTCTCTTCGGTATCTAGTGAAGAGAGATTTTTGTTGTTATTTAAAATTGGAAACCTCAACCCCGTAAAAACCTAACATCGGCATATAAGTACCTGTATCAAGCGGCAGGAAATAGGCCGGATTTGTTTCGTATGCTCCATGCACCAGTGTTTTTCCTTCAGGCTTCCTTGCCAAAACAAGTTGAATCTCAGTTTTACTGATTATTTTCCACTGGGTAATTTCAATTCTTCCTATGGTATCTTCTGCTGCGAAAACATCCTCCTTCGGTCCGATGGTGATGAGATATCCATACACATTTTCAAATTTTAAGTGAATCGTTGACTGTCCTTCAACTGTCACATCGCCTAAGGAAGCTGCTGAAAGATTCGGTGCCCGATGGTGCACTTGAGCCCCATAGACTTCGGCAAGTGCAATCTTTGCTAAACGTTCCCCTATTAGCATATTACCTGCTGGGCTATTATGAATCTCGTCTGATAAAGGGCAGTCCAACGCAGGAATAACATAAACGTTAGGGATTTCCAAGGCAGCTTTACGCTGAGTTTCACGAAGCGTTCCCCACGAGGAGATAATGGGTGAATTGGGCTGCGAATGTGCTGGAGTGTCCTGAACAGCTGTATAACGGTTTAACTGAACGGTTAATACAGGCAACAAAGTATCACTAAGATCACTGCGCCAAGCCTCAACAACTCTCTTAAACCGGGCCATATAAGTTTGTGACTCTTCCGGTGCACAATCCGAACAACCCTGGTACCATAAGACACCTTTAACCCGTCTGCCAACCGATTGTACAATTTGCATCATATTGCGGTAAAGCACCCCATTCTCATCCGGATTCCAGGCAGATAGCGGAGAACCTCCCAAAGCGGTTTGAACTAAACCTATAGGATAACCGGTTTCCTTCCGCACCATTTTGGCGAAAGCCAGAAATGGCGAATGGCCGGGATTGCCTTGTTCACTATTCTCCAGATGGATGGACTTGGTGGAATCATTAAAAGGATGAGAAGCTAAATCCCATTGTCCGCTATTGCGCAGGAGGTGAATGCCGATAGCGGGAGGATCGTTGAAAGGTCCTTTTCCATAACCGGCAGCATTGCTCTGACCGGCGATAACCCACAAATCACCCACACCGATATGATGAATCATATCGCCCCGCACGTTCCATTCTTTTGCCGGATTATCATCTATTTGAAGAGAGGTCTCTATACGGTACAACCCGCCTGCGGGTACCTTGTCCAAGGTGACAGACCACTTCTGTTCGCTTAACATACTGCACGGCATATAGGTAATAATTTCTGAACCATCTTCCTCAGACATAACCCGCACAAAAACCTGTGCATAGTTAGGCATCACATCTGCCGTCAATCGCCAACTTCCGCTTAAGCTGATTACCGTAAAGCCATCCTGCTGCTGCAGTATAGCCCAATTTTGCGGTCCAGCTGTAATTTCAACTCCGAATTGTTTTTGATCCATGTTGTTTAAACAACCTCCAATTTTACCTAAATTAATTCCTAGTATACCAGAAAAAAATAGCTTTGGAGCAACCAAATAATTACCGGCAGTTATTATTTGATTGCTTCTTGATAACAAAAATAATCTGTATTATTAATTTGGCATATAGGACCATGAGCTGAAATTCACGTAAGAGGCTGAATTGACACAATCTGGACAATAATAGATAACAACATAACCTGATTGGCTGGTTATGTTTTTTCATTCTTATGAAGAAAGTTGTAAAATGTAAATAGGCCGGGGAGGGAGGGTGGATGATTCAATGGTTGGCTAAGCTGTGTAGAGCAAGACATCATATTCATCTGTTGATAATATTACTGACCTCAAGCATAGGGTTTGCCTGCTTCCTTCACCAACCGAACCATGCTTCTGCGCATTCTGCTATAATCG
>DASWUO010000290.1:0-2629 GCA_036401615.1 Bacilli bacterium
GCCTGTCACTACAACTTTCATTAGCACTTCACCTGCCGAATAGAATTGGTAAACAAATAACACTAAGATTTTACCATTCAATGGTTATAGTCACTCTATCGGGACTGTTAGTATAACGGATTAATACCGACCTGCTCCTTGCATCCCATTCGAATTCAGTCGCATGAAATGCTGTTCCATTGGCAATATTGACTTTTGCCGGCTTTTGCTTACAGCGGATTCTCGCTGCAGCCTTTACATTTTCAGGTCCAGTAGCATCTAAGCTGAATCCGTTAGAAGTTTCCTGCAGCAATTCAATACGTGATGAAGCGGCTATGAGCTGGGGCGAAGTTGTGGCCGGCAGCCTATGTAAATCAAACCAGAGTCCGTTCTTTCCCGGATATATCACGGCCTTTTCGATAACCGGCAAATTCGGGTCAAATAAATCCACATACAGACCGCTGATTTCAAGGGGTTGCTCGCTAACCGATTCATCTAAAACAGAAACAATCACATAAGGACCGCGGCGAAGCAGCAAATAGTTTTGGGCTTGCGCTGCAACTGCTGGATCATCAAGCACTTCTGCAGCTTTGGCAACTATCTCGCGAAATGCATCGGCATCTCTCTTATATAGGGCGCACTGTTTGGGATGCAAATGCAAATTAGCGGCAACACCTTTACCTACGCGATGGATCCCTTCTTCCGGCTTAAGGTCAAGACCCAAGCTTTCAAACAAATGCTCCGCAGGCGAATGATATTTCCGTTTCCCCGTGTTCCACCATTCGCGCACCTTGTGGAAATCATCGCTTTCGTCCCCAACATAGATCAAAGCGCCGCCGCCGCGCACCCACTGTGCAATCGCGTTGTGAATATCAGGGTATTCCGGTTTCATAAACTCATAGCTCAACACCAACAAACGATAATCGTCCAAATAAGAGGAATATCGACGCACATTATCCAGTTGAACCGGACGTACCGGGAAACCATGCTTTAACAGAGGCAGAGCCAATCCATAAAACGGCGACCAGTCCAACAATTCCATAAATTCCTCGCCCTGTGCGGATTCTCCAATGGTGCCATCGTATTTGAACGAAGTGACTTCATCGCTCAATTCAGGATGATTGCGTTGAAACATAGCTGAATCGGCAAGCAGCACACCAATCGCCGTCTGGTTTCCCTGCCATGAAATGTCACTCTGATCCATGTTGCCAAGCGTGTGCATAATGGTTAGCAGTGTTGTTGCATAATCAAGGGGAATCGTTTCTTTGCCTGTTCCGTCTTCCTTCGGATACTGCCCGTTGAATATTCGGTTAGGCCACGGCGCAACCTCATATCGGGAAACCGCGGGATGAAGGAGAGAGGCTATCACGGTCTTCAAGTAATTTTCGCGATAATCCTTCCATGTATGCAATGGATCGTCTTCAATCGGATCATGTAAGAACCACATCCGGCGGTCAGTGCCGCGAACAAGTTCCTGCATAATACCGTATTCCAAGAATGCCGTTTCGAAAGTCCGTTCTTTACGTACACCCTGATATACATTTGGGGTCCGGGAGGTCCCCGTCCAAACTTGGGCTATATACCCGTCGATCGTCGGAAGATCCAGCAGCCTTGATTCAGGGCTGACTATGCGCCATTGCGTGTAGTTGATTAAACTATGAGTGGGTACATAAAACCGTAGATCCCGATGATATGTTACTTTCGCATATTCCTTTAACGTGCCGCACAAACGATCAAGGCAGCGTGTATACAAATAGGCCTTCAGCTTAGAAGCCCGGTACTGCGCATCAACCGTTTCATGCGGCGGCATCCAGGGTTCTTTATAGTAAATTTCCCACTCTCGTTTAAAAGAATCGGAATATCCGCCCTCCACCCAAAATTCCGGTTCCTCTAAATGTATGGCTTCTACACCGGAGTCAACGGCAACTCTGATCTTCTCCGTTAGAAAATCGGAATAAGCTACAGTTGGAACCATATAGGGGATATCTTCCGATGTGCCGTGAATGATATTGTTATTATATTTGTTTCGCTGCGCTTCATCCCAATGATTCCGGCCGTCAACTTCTCCGTTCAGATACTCTTGGTATTGTCCCCACGACACGCCGGTCATTAAATGCACGATATAGCCCCGCTCTTTAAACTCGCGGATTCGTTCCGGCATTGAATGGTCTATTCCGTATACCATAACGAAATCAGTCTGTATATCATTGCTTGGTTTATATGGTGAATGTTCCTGAAACCCTGTTCTTTCTTCGTTTCGATTACGTCCAATGATGATGTTTCAACTCCTTACTAATTAAGGGAATAACTCCTACACGATAACCCGGATTCGCTCTCTAGCCGACCTATAGCAAGCATCAAGCACTTTCATATTAAGAATGGCATCCTCCGCTGGAAAGCGAAGCGGTTTATCATCAAGAACACAGCGGGCAAATTCCTCTACTTCCAACTCATATTGATTCACCGCCGGAACAACTTCCTCGCGGCGTTCACCTCTAACGGTCACATAAAAATTGGCTGTTTCAGGTCCGCAAACATAAGCTTCGGGAATATCAATGCGGCCATTCGCTCCGGCAACTTGTAAAGTGTTGCGGAATTCCGCGTTCATACCGCAATGAAAGGAGAGGCCCACGCCGCCGGAAAACTCAAC
>DASWUO010000291.1:0-4011 GCA_036401615.1 Bacilli bacterium
GCCGCCAATCTCGCAGCTATTCATAAAGGGCATCAACAAGTGATCCAAGTTGGCACCTCCCGACGAACCTCTATTAACCGACTCATCAGGTTGTTGGAACAAATGCACGGTTCCCAAATCTCTATCCTGCATGGAGCGCAAAGATCCGGAGATATAAGGCACAGCATGCTTGATAATAGAAAAGCAGCAGAGCAATTAGGCTGGAAGCCTATTTATGATATGGACTATGGATTAAGAGAAACGTTTAACTTTACCAGTTAATCGGGGACCAAAGTTCATTGTGAATTGTGCGGATGGACTGGGTTGAATTGCCGTGGCCCACAGTTTGTCCGCTTAATATAGTGTACAACTTAAACAAAAGGAGGTGTGAGCATACCTGTTAGCAACAACAGGTATCGCCTTTCATGAGTGAAAACAGACTCAAAATTATGTTATTTTCCCATATATGTTCCCCAAGCCATATCACCGGCGCAGAGAAAATGTTAATTTTCTTTATACAAGAGCTTCGGGAACACCATGAATGCCTGTTAATCGTACCGAATGAAGGTTTGCTGTCCGAAGAGGCGAGAGCCAGAGGGATACAGACGATTGCAGAACCCTATTCCATCGTATGGAAGACCTATTCTCCTGATCTGCTGCTGCAGGAAATACTTGACGGACTGACCCGCACGGAAAATACATCGCTCGGCTTGCTTCTTCGGCTGCTGCATTCACACCGGCCCGACTTGGTCATCGCCAATACTTGCGTTAATGCGCTGCCTCCGATTGCAGCCAAGGCGCTTGGTATTCCCGTTGCCTGGATGATTACGGAGAGGATTCTGCAGAATGAGTTTACACCGGTCGCGGCTGAATTAATCGACAGGTATGCCGATTGGATCGTTGGCATCTCTTCGACTGCATTAGCACCCTTTCAAGGGGAGGTGATAGAGCCGAAAAAGAGCATTCTCTATCCTTCTTGGAGCATAGATCAATTGAATCAGCCGTCTTGGCCTTCCTATAGAGAAGTTAAACGTTCCGAGCTTAGACTTCTCGAAGGTGACAGGCTGCTCGGTTATATTTCTTCCGACATCTATCCGAGTAAGGGAGCAGACCACTTTATTCAAATGGCTTTATCTCTTTGTACAGAATTTGACCATGTGTTTTTCGCCATTGTGGGCAAACCGACCGACCCTTTCTATTACGGGCAATGCGTAGAGATGATTCAAGGCTCGGGTTATGCTTCCCGTTTCCATCTGCTGCCTTTTCAGAAGCAGACGGAGGAGCTGTACCCGGCTATGGATATCGTGGTGGTGCCAAGCTTGGTGGAGGAAGGCTTCGGCATGACGGCCCTTGAAGGCATGATCTTCGGAAAACCGGTGGCGGCCTACGCTTCCGGCGGTCTGGCCGAAATCATGACCCGCACCGGAAACACTAACTTTCTTGCAGCCAAAGGACAAATCGACCAGTTGATCCAAGTGGTTCGTCCGCTTCTCCTTGATGATAAGCTAAGACAACAAATTGGCGGACAAAACCTGCTGGCGGTTGATAACAGCTTTGGTCCGCAATCTTATCGCATACAGCTTGGCCGGCTTATGGACGGCATAGGGCAGTCCCTGCCTTTTCTGGTTCGGCATGATGCCGTAACTCCACATGCTGCCATGCACAGCCTGCTCACGATTCTTATTCGCGGATCAGGGCCGACCATATTCTTGCTGAACAACGGTGTGCGGTATCCGTTTCCTACGGAGCGTGTGTTTAGAGGGTGGTTGTACGGTTTCGATAGAGTGATTGAGCTTCCGGATACTGTCGTTGAGGTGCTTCCGAAAGGGCCTTTGATTAGGCGGGCACCTTGGGATTTAATGCCGCGAAAACAAAAAAAAGCGGGCTTGAAGATAAAACGGAAGCGGAGGAGAAAGAAAAGGAGGCTTCTTCCGAAACTCGTGCGAAGAATGTTGCGGAAGAATCCAGCCGCCAAAAGAAAAGGATCTGCCCGAAAAGTACGAAGAAAATCAACCGTTAAACGATTTTGGCTGAAAACAAGAGCACCCCGGCATACCGTCGTCGAACGCAAAAGAAGGTGGGCCGCTTGAAGATTGTCACGATATTGGGAACGAGGCCGGAAATTATCCGGCTTAGCCTTATTATCCAAAAGCTTGATCAATATGCGGAGAAACACATCGTAGTTCATACTGGACAAAACTTCACCTTTTCGTTAAGCGATGTATTTTTCGAGCAGCTTGGCTTACGGAAGCCGGACTATACTCTGCAGGATAAACAGCAATCCTTAGGGAGGCAGATGGCAGCGATATTTGCCGGGGTTGAGGACATCTTAAACCGTGAGAAGCCGGATAAGGTGCTGCTGCTTGGGGATACGAACAGCGCTCTTTCGGCCATTGTGGCGGAAAGAATGGGGATTCCGGTCATTCATATGGAGGCGGGCAACCGCTGCTTCGACCTCTCTGTGCCGGAGGAGAAGAATCGGCGCATCATTGATGCGGTCTCCTCCATAAATATGCCGTATACCCGTCAGAGCAAGGAGCATTTGATTCGCGAGGGATTCCCGAGCGAGCGAATTGTTCTGATCGGCAACCCGATCTATGAGGTGCTTACAAACTATAAGCAGCACATTGAAGCGAGCAGCATCATGGAACAGCTTGGACTTTTACAGCAGAAATATTTTTTGGTTACGACCCACCGGGCTGAGAATGTAGACCATCCGGCGAACCTTCAGGAGATTCTAAAAAGTTTAAATGCACTGGCTGAACAGCTTCCTTATCGCATCATTTGCAGCATCCACCCCCGCACCCGCTCCCGAATTGACCAATTGTCCGTTTTAAAGATGAACCCTCTTGTTGAATTTTATGATCCTTTTGGTTTCTTTGATTTTGTGAAGCTTGAGTCACATGCGCTCTGTGCGCTTACTGACAGCGGCACAGTTCAGGAGGAGTGCTGCATTCTTCGTGTTCCCACGGTTACGATGCGCAATAGCACGGAACGTCCGGAAACGGTTGATTGCGGCAGCAATATCGTGACAGGACTTGTGGCGCAGCATATTGTCAAGGCGGTAAATTTGATGATTGAGCTTCCAGCGGATTGGAGTTGCCCTGAAGGGTATTTGGATAAGAACGTTTCGACGAAGGTCGTTAAATTTATCGTGGGAGGGAAAGCGGATGTTTCTTGATAAGAAGATTTTAGTGACCGGAGGATCCGGTTCCTGGGGGAATGAACTGGTGCGTCAGCTGCTGCCCCAAAAACCTGGGGAAATTGTCATCTTTTCCAGAAATGAATGCAGTCAGGTAGAGATGGAAAGGGCATTCGAGGACCATCGCCTTAGCTTTTGTATTGGGGATATCCGCGATAAGGAGGCTTTAGTAAGGGCCTGCGAGGGAGTCGATTACGTATTTCATTTGGCAGCTTTAAAGCATGTACCCGTTTGTGAGGAGCAGCCCTATGAAGCTTTGAAAACCAATGTGATGGGAACGCACAATGTCATTGAAGCCGCGATTGAGAATAGAGTCAAGAAGGTTATTTATATTTCCACGGATAAGGCGGCCAACCCGTCCAACTTCTACGGCATGACCAAAGCGGTCGGCGAGAAGCTGATTGTTCAGGCGAATCTATTAAAATGCGAAACCAAATTCGTCTGCATCCGCGGGGGCAATGTGCTTGGCACCAACGGGAGCGTCATCCACCTCTTTATGAAGCAGATTAAGGAAAAAGGTCAAGTGGGGTTAACGGATAAACAAATGACGCGGTTTTTTCTGACGCTGCAGGAAGCGATCGGGCTGGTGTTTAAAGTGTGCGGGGACAGCCTTGGCGGAGAAATCTTTGTCATGACCATGCCCACTTGCAGAATTATCGATTTGGCGCAGGTGCTTGCTGAAGCTTTGGGCAAGAAAGAGGTTGACATCATTGAGTTGGGTGTCCGTCCGGGGGAGAAGATTCACGAAATCTTACTAACCGACTTCGAGAGCGAGAGCACCGTCATCTACGATGAACAGTATTTGGTGATCTTGCCAACGCTTGATATTC
>DASWUO010000292.1:0-9602 GCA_036401615.1 Bacilli bacterium
GGAGTGCGTTAAATTTAAACAATTGCTCTTTTTGAGATTCCATGGGAACTGTGGTGCCCTATTTGTAGGTAAATTAGGTCCGAAAGGCGAGAATGTTGTGAATAGTGCCCTACAGATCCGTGAAGCTTGAAAATGCCCAAATTAATTGAAAATAGCGGCCTACAGATCCCTAAGATATTTTTATCGTTTAGTTTTCCTACACTCCTACATAATAAAGAGCCCTTCTTTGATTCAATTCAAAGTTAGCAGGCTTCTTTTTTCTATTAGGGCAAACTCTGAATAATTCCCTCTAACTCTTCTAAATTGGCAATTTCATAATCAGGAACGGCAACATCCGATCTGTTGCTCCCATGACGATTGATCCATACATTCTTCATACCTATCCGGTTGGAACCTAAGATGTCGGTTGTTAGTTTGTCCCCCACCATAATGCCTTCAGATGCAGAAATCTGCAATAAATCCAGAGAATGCTGGAAAATAGAGATATCCGGTTTACCGGCCCCAAATATACCTGAAATCACAATGTGACCGAAATAAGAAGCTAACTTTGGCACTCCCGCGACTTTTTCTTTTTGCAAATCCGGCGAACCGTTGGTTAACAACAGCAATTTATAACTTTCTTGTAATTTATCCAATACCCGAAAAGTTTCTTCGTAAACTATTGGACGGGCTCGCCGTTCAGCAGGAAACTGTTCAGCTAAGGCGCTTCCCAGCTCGAAGTCATCAATACCCAATGCTTTAAGTCCGCGCTGCCATGATTCTTTACGGTAACCGGGGGCAAGCTCCCTCAACTTGGTAAAATTCACATTATCCCCTTCAGAGAAATTAGCCCATAAAGCCTCAAAGGGATTAATGCCAATCATCTGCGTGAAAGGGAAAGTTTCATAAGTTTGGTAAAGGGAGCGAGCTTCATGGCGAACCGCTTCTTCTAACCTTACGGGATCAATTGAATAATGCCGGGCTGCTTCGTTACATGTAGCGGTAAAGGCTTCCTTCACACTTCGATCATCCCACAATAAAGTATCATCTAAATCAAATAAAACAGCTTTAATCGTCATTTCCTGCTCTCTCTTTCTGGACTGGACGAGGCTCTGAGTTGACTCGTTCAGTTTATTTGGCTTCTTCTATTAGGGTAACCGAATTTTGCGCAGCAAATTGCCTTAATCTAACGGACATGGCTTCTGTGTTGAAGCGATTAAACATTTTGGTAAATACCCATTTTCTCTTGGTGCCCTTGATGGAAATCACGACATAACCGGGAGATAAGGTGATTTGTTCGATGTTCCCCGCAGCTGCGTACTTCACCCCGCCAAATCTCTTAGAGGATATTTCTGTTTTTCCAACAGTAAGAAACGGCCTTCTAAAGAAATAAATAATTAATCCCAATAATAAATAACTAATGCTCGTGAGCCAATATAAGTTGTCTTTACTGCTCACTCCGGCAAAAGCAATTAAATAAA
This sequence comes from Bacilli bacterium, assembly GCA_036401615.1. Taxonomy (GTDB): domain Bacteria; phylum Bacillota; class Bacilli; order Paenibacillales; family DASWUO01; genus DASWUO01. Next base: position 1,461 of record DASWUO010000292.1, read on the forward strand.
ACAGGGAAAACCCTATTAACAATCCGGGAAAAATAAAATTCTTCCCTCTGAATCGCTCATCCCCAGAAGCCTTAACCGAATCGTTAATGGTCGTTTGACCCTGCTTCTTCCTGCTCTTGTTTATCACTTTGGTATTCTTCTGAATCATTCTTTCCCATTTGCGTGACATCTCTAAACTCCTATTCTTCCTCAGGCTTATCTTCTGTCACCGGATGATCGACTACTTTAATGGAATCCAGATGGGATTTCAATGATCCCTTTATACTCTCGATGTATCTTTGTCTTAACTGGTTTTGTTCCTCTGCTTCCGTTTCAGTTAATCCTTCAGATTTCTTCTTTCTGGCAAGCTGGTTGATTCTTTCGATGACTTCATCCATATTCATGGGAAAGACCTCCTGTCATGTACACTAAATACTTTGCCATTACGTAATTGGAAAGTCAAGTTGATGTTCAAAAAGGACCCGCATGGGATGCGGGTCCGCATATATTAGGAATGCTAAGGCAGCATAAGCTTCTGGCCTTCCCTGATTATAGAAGTATTCATTCCGTTTAGCTTCTTGATCTTATAAATATAGGATTTAATGTTTGAGTTGTCCGGTTTATGAGATTCTGCTATGGTCCAGAGAGTATCTCCTCTTTCGGCATATATAGTTTGGTTAGATTCCAATCCGTTAGTGTTGTTGGCATAAACATTAAGTATGGTACCAACTGTTAAAAATAAAATCATGACTATGAAAAGAAGGGAGATCCGGAGAAAATGGTTTCTTCTGCTTCTGAAAATTTGTTTTTTAAGCTTATTAGGGTAACTGCCCACTCTATAAGTTGTGTATATGTGCATAAATAATTCCTCCCAAACGTTTGTTCTAATAGTAGAGTATCACGAACGAATGTTTGTGTCAATCCTTTTTTAGAACTTATGTTTGTACGAACCCAAGTTCTATGATATACTTTATAATATAATAATTACCTGAATGGAGTGTTTATTGTGACCAAGATATCTAACCGTCAACAAGCTATTATGGATTTTATTAAAGATGAAGTCCGGGAGAAGGGTTATCCGCCTTCAGTCAGAGAAATTGGCGAAGCCGTTGGACTAGCATCAAGTTCCACTGTGCACGGGCATTTAGACCGGTTAGAGAAGAAAGGTTTGATCCGCAGAGATCCAACCAAACCGCGTGCAATTGAAATTATGGGGCACGATAACGGCGCTTCCCTGTTCTCGCTTTCTGTTTCTAAGGTTCCGATTGTTGGCAGAGTTACAGCGGGTGTACCTATTATGGCTACAGAGAATATAGAAGATTACTTCCCTCTGCCTAATCACTTTGTTGGAGATCACACTGTGTTTATGCTCAATGTCATTGGAGACAGCATGATTGAAGTCGGCATTCATGATAAAGATTATGTCATCGTCAGACAACAATCCACTGCAAACAATGGGGAAATTGTAGTAGCTATGACCGAGGATGATGAAGCTACGGTCAAGACCTTTTATAAAGAGAAAGACCACTTTAAACTTCAACCGGAGAATTCGGCCTTACAACCCATCCTCTTGAAGAAAGTTACTATACTTGGCAAAGTCATTGGAATTTTTAGAGATATACACTGATCTAGAGGTTAGAAGTTAGAGATTCAAAGTCAAAAAAAGCCCCGTTGCCTATTTCAGGCACGGGGCGTTTAAAGCTTCGAAGCTTCTTTCATTAGCAATACAACGGATTTGTTTAATCTTATTGCTGAGTATATACTCCAATGATTAATAAAGGGTAATGTATTGGTCGCGTTCCCACTGGTGCACTTGAGTGCGATACATATCCCACTCAATTTCTTTCAACTCTACAAAGTGGGCAAGAGCATGATCGCCCAACACATCACAGATGATATCATTGCTCAAAAGTTCATCCAACGCTTCCTTCAGGGAAGACGGTAAGCTAGGTATTCCAGCATCAATCCGCTCTTCCTCCGACATAACATAGATGTTGCGGTCCGTCGGAGCCGGTAAGGTCAACTTGTTCTTAATGCCGTCCAAGCCGGCTTTCAACATAACCGCCAAGGCCAAGTAAGGGTTAGCCGCCGGATCCGGGTTGCGAAGCTCTATTCTTGTGCTTAATCCGCGCGAGGCAGGAATCCGGATCATAGGGCTTCTGTTGCTTGCCGACCAAGCCACATAGCAAGGAGCTTCATACCCGGGAACCAGGCGTTTATAAGAATTTACGGTGGGATTCGTGATAGCTGCGAAAGCTCTTGCATTCTTCAAACACCCCGCCATGTATTGACGGGCAACATCACTTAAACCCAGTTTATCTTTCTCATCATAGAAGGAGTTCACATTGCCTTTAAAGAAGGATTGATGGCAGTGCATTCCGGAGCCGTTTACCCCGAACAAGGGCTTGGGCATAAAGGTGGCATGCAGTCCGTGTTGTCTGGCGATGGTTTTCACAACTAATTTGAAGGTTTGAATCTGGTCAGCCGCTTTGATAGCATCTGCATATTTAAAGTCAATTTCATGCTGTCCGGGAGCAACTTCGTGGTGGGAGGCTTCAATCTCGAATCCCATCTCCTCTAAAGTTAGAACGATTTCCCGGCGGCAATTCTCGCCCAAATCCATAGGCGCCATATCAAAGTATCCGCCTTGGTCATTTAATTCAAGGGTAGGATTGCCATTATTATCTGTTTTGAAAAGAAAGAACTCAGGTTCCGGGCCCACATTCATAGCAGTAAAACCCATGGATTCCGCTTCTTTCAAGCTGCGTTTCAATATGCCGCGGGGATCTCCGGCAAATGGAGTGCCGTCAGGCATATAAATATCACATATTAAACGGGCAATCCGCTCTTCCGTCACCCATGGAAACACGACCCAAGTATCTAAATCCGGATAAAGGTACATATCTGATTCTTCGATTCGCACATACCCTTCAATGGATGAACCGTCAAACATCATCTTGTTATCCAATGCTTTCTCCAATTGGCTGACAGGGATCTCTACGTTCTTGATAGAACCCAACAGATCCGTGAACTGCAGTCTGATAAACCTGACGTTCTGCTCCTTGGCAATGCGTTTAATATCTTCCTTAGTTGTACCCATTCTTCTTCCTCCTTGGAATATAGTTAGGATTTAAATAAATATATTCATTGTACCGATACAATCACTTAAAAAACCGGGATAATTGACCCTGAATAATAGAAACTTGACCTCTGCGTTTGCCCCCCATCAATTCCTGCTTCAACATCTTGTGAAGCTGGGAGTCCGATAGTTCTTTGCGTTTCACTTCTGTTTGTTCCGTAATTACGGTTGCTTCATCGGATCCTCTTGTAACCGGCAACAACACTTGTTTAATTCCGGCTATATTGACACCCTTCTCGATCAAGCCTTTAATCTCCAGCAATCGCTCCACATCGTTAAAAGAAAATAACCGTTGATTACCCAATGTTCTGGCTGGAACGATTAATTCATGCTGTTCATAGTAACGTATTTGTCTCGCAGTTAAATCCGTTAGTTTCATAACAATACCGATAGGAAAAAGGGCCATATTCCTGCGAATGTCATCACTCATATATAGATCAAACCTTCCAGTAAAATTCAGTCCATATAATTGTACTGTGCTATCATAAACATGTCAAGGAATGTAAGATATAATCACAACAAATCCTTATCTATCATAGCTTTAACGGCCGTTAATACTCCTAATTTAGCATGGGAGTAAGTTAATCCGCCTTGCATATAAGCAATGTATGGCGCACGTATTGGAGCATCAGCAGACAACTCAAGGCTGCCTCCCTGAATAAAGGTACCAGCCGCCATAATCACCTGTTCTTCATATCCCGGCATATTCCAAGGCTCAGGGGTGACATGCGCGTCAACAGCAGACGCTTTCTGAATTGCCTGAATAAAAGCAATTAAAGGTTCCTTGCTGCCAAACTTAATGGCTTGGATTAAGTCAGAACGCTTTTCATTCCAGCGGGGACGCGTAACGAAGCCTGCCTTTTCAAACATGGACGCAGCAAATATGCTTCCCTTCAAAGCTTGACCCACCGTATGCGGCGCTAGATACAAACCTTGATATATCGCTCTAAGGGTTCCGAGCATTGCACCAACTTCGCCGCCAATGCCAGGCACAGTAAGCCGATAAGAAGCTAAATCAACATAGTTTTGTTTTCCAACGATATATCCACCGGACGGAGCAATCCCTCCACCCGGATTTTTGATAAGGGAACCTGCCATGATATCAGCACCGACTTCAGTAGGTTCCTTCAGTTCTGTAAACTCTCCATAGCAATTGTCCACGAAAACGATCAACGCAGGGTTGAGCTCTTTTACAAAAATAATCATCTCTCTAATCTGGTCAACCGTAAAGGACGGCCTCCAGTCATAGCCCCTTGATCTCTGGATCCCTATGACTTTGGTTTTATGATTAATTGCCCGTTTTACCCCATCCCAATCGATTCTGCCATCCTCAAGCAGTTCTACCTCGTTGTAACGAATCCCCCAATCCTGCAGGGACCCGGTTCCATCTCCCTGCTGACCAATAACTTTGTGCAATGTGTCATAAGGTTTGCCTGTAATAAACAACAATTCATCGCCAGGTCTTAAGATACCGAATAAAGCCGTGCCGATGGCATGGGTCCCCGAGACCATATGGGGTCTGACGATCGCCGCTTCTGCACCGAATACATCCGCATACACCAGGTCGAGAATCTCTCTGCCGCGGTCATTGTACCCATATCCTGTGGAATCATTAAAGTGAAAGTCGCTGACCTGAAACTTCTGGAAGGAGCGTATCACTTTCCATTGGTTCAAATCCGTCAATTGATCCATTTCCTTAAGTTTCTGCCCGATTTCAGCATCCACCTTCTCTACAAGGCTATTGATTTCATCAGAAAACATGTTAACCCTCGTTCCGTATATAGGCTGACAGCATATATCCTATTTTAGCAAAATCCTGTTTATTAAACCGCACCTGCAGAATCATGTCTTCTTCTTGAATCTCTTGGGCCAGCACCTCGCCTGAACGGTATACAAGCGAAATAATATCTCCTTTGTCCGCCGGTATACGAAAGGTATATTTATCATTCATCAATTTCTCTTCTATGGCTAATTTAATGTCTTCAAGGCTCTTCTCGGAAAAAGCGGAAATCCTGAGGGTCTGCCCATCTGTAGAAAGCATGTCCAACTGGTCGGATGAACACAGGTCGGTTTTGTTAAATAGAGTGATTCTCTCTTTCTGGTGGGCCCCCAAATCCTCAAGAACCTTATCCACCACCTGCATTTGTTCTGTCCACATTTCCATCGAGCTGTCCACGACGTGCAGGATAAGATCGGCCTCTAACACTTCTTCAAGAGTAGCTTTAAAAGCAGCCACCAAATCATGCGGTAAATTTTGAATAAATCCAACTGTGTCTGTTAAAATAACTTCTTTACCGCCAGGCAGCTTTAAAGCGCGGGAAACTGGATCCAATGTGGCAAAAAGTTGATTTTCTACGTAAACTCCTGCTTCCGTCAATTGATTTAACAAGGTGGATTTGCCAGCATTCGTATATCCAACAAGCGCTATTTGGTAAACACCCGTTTTTTTACGCCTCTCCCTATGTAACACACGATGACGCACAACCTCATGGAGCTGCCCCTTCAATTCATCTATCCGGTCGCGAATATGCCTGCGGTCGGTTTCCAGCTTGGATTCCCCGGGGCCTCTTGTCCCTATTCCCCCGCCCAGTCTGGACAAGTTCTTGCCTTGTCCTGACAACCTTGGCAGCAGGTAACTCAGTTGAGCCAATTCAACCTGGATAATTCCTTCACGAGTCTTCGCTCTCTGGGCAAAGATATCCAAAATCAACTGAGTACGGTCAATGATCTTTACATCAAGGGCTTCCTCAAGGTTCCGAACTTGCGCACCTGAGAGCTCTTGGTCGAAGATAGCTGTATTGGCTTCCAGCTGATCAACCAACACCTTTAATTCTTCTACCTTGCCTTTTCCTATAAACCATTTCGCATCCTTCGTATCTTTGTTCTGGGTTAGGGTTTCCATCACTTCAACGCCGGCCGTATCAGCCAAACGAATTAGTTCTTCCAGCGAGTAAACCTCGTTCATCCCTTTACGCTTCTGGTCATTCGTAAATAAACTAACCAGAACAGCCCTCTCTTGCAGATGGCTTTCTGTGTCGTGTGATTGGCTTTTCATACAATAACCTCCTCTTACTGCTTGTACAAATTAGGGGGGACGAGCGGAGGCATTGCCCCTACTTCCTCGCTATTCTTAAATCCTCAGGACGAATGATCATTAGCTCCTGTTTGGATGGACTTGCCGGAAATTGATTGAGCAAACGTACCGCTTGGTGGCGTATCGATTGTTCAATGAGATTACGCACATATCGGGCGTTGTTAAAGGGGTCACAGCTCCTGTTCTGTTCCTGGATAATGTGCTGCCTTAATTTTATTACAGTTTGCAGCACAAAGCTATATTCTCTCTCTTTGATCATTAATTCGGCAATTTGAATCAGTTGATCAATGCTATAATCCTGGAAATCCAATTGAATCGGAAAACGCGAGGGCAGGCCGGGATTGGTTTGCAGAAAGTCTTCCATCTCATCACAGTAGCCGGCGAGGATTAACACAAATTGATTTTTATAATCTTCCATGGCCTTGACCAAGGTATCGATGGCTTCTTTGCCAAAATCCTTCTCTCCGCCGCGGGCCAAACTGTAGGCTTCGTCTATAAAAAGAATGCCGCCCAGTGATTTTTTCACCAGTTCCCGAGTTTTCAAGGCCGTGTGCCCGATATATTCCCCAACCAAATCTGCCCGTTCCACTTCAATAAAATGGCCTTTGCCCAGCACGCCCAGTTTGTGCAGCATTTTGGCAATAATTCTGGCTACTGTCGTTTTTCCGGTTCCGGGATTCCCCCGAAAAATCATATGAAACACCTGCGGCTGATTCAACAATCCTGCTTCCGTTCGGTATTGTTCAACCTGCAGCAGGGCATAAATCTCATAAATGAGCTCTTTGACATTGTCCAAGCCGACCATTTCATCCAGTTCCTTTAGGACCTCTGAAAAGTTTCCGTGGAAAGCCATATTCCTGCCGTTGAATTGAGCTGATGGCTCATGACTCCCGCTCGGTTCTGAATGGGACAATACAATATTGATTTGACGCGATTGCCTTGCAGTCTTCCCCTGTCCCTTCGTTATCACACGTCCACCCACAGACTCTCACCTCGTTTTATCAGGTGCTAGCAGTATACGCAGGTGCCCAGAAAGTGGTGAACGTATTGCTGTTTAAGATCGCGCTGCTCTTCTTTCATAAACCAGGAAATAATAAACATAAGGATTTTTCTCATCTTGAATTCCCTGTTCTCTTGAAGTTTCAACCCATAAAGATGTATCAATATCGGGGAAGAAAACATCCCCTTCAAATTCATGATCAATGTAAGTGATATATAGCTTATCGGCAATAGAAAGACTTTGAACAATAATATCTGCCCCGCCTATTACAAACAACTCATCCTCTTTATATTTGAGCAAGGCCTCTTCCAAGGAATGAATAATCGTACAGCCTTCGGCATCATATTGACGATCTCTGGTAAGGATAACATTTTCCCTGCCCGGCAATGCCTTTCCAATGGACTCATAGGTTTTCCGACCCATAAGAATGGGATGTCCCATGGTTAATTTTCGGAAGTAAGCCAGATCCGCAGGAAGCCTCCAGGGAAGCTTATTGTCTTTACCAAGCACATTGTTGCGATCCATTGCTACGATAATCGATATCAGATAAAGCACCTCCAGTGGCTCATCGTATTATAAAATATTTTGATTATCACTCTAGCTCAGATGACCAAAACTTACTCATTGAGTAAATTATAACTTAAACTATTGCAAAGTTATGCTCTAATTGAGAATGACCGTTCCCCACTAAGGCGTAACTTGCTTTATCCGCTCGATATTTGATTAAATGATTGATGATTATTGTACAATAAATCGTGAGTATCGCAATACTTCGCCATAAATCCTCCGACCTTACTGTTTTGTTGTGGTACAACCCGCCCGTTCCCTATTCTAAGCTAATGGCATAATCAGATAAAATATTATTAAACAGCAACAGGTGCTTTAATAGCTGGATAAGGATTATATCCATCAATTTCAATATCTTTAACA
>DASWUO010000293.1:0-4294 GCA_036401615.1 Bacilli bacterium
AATTCGACCCCGCAATGTGATATTATAGGTTCGTTGGTTATTTCGACATCTATTATATTATGGAGGGGTCTTCCCTATGTTTAAGAAGAAGGACTTTTTTTTCGGGACGTTGGAGAGCATATCGGAAAATTTATTAAAAGCGGCTGAACGTTTTGTAGCCGGTATTAAGGATCACGATCAAATCCCGGTTATCGCCAAGGAAATGAAGGCGCTTGAGAAAACAGGCGACCAATTTATGCGCACCATCTATACGGCCCTGAACAAAACCTTTATTACGCCGATAGAGCGGGAAGATATTCTTGCCTTGGCTTCTTCGTTGGATGATGTCGTCGACGGTTTGGAGGCCTGCGCTTCCAGATTTGAAATGTATGAAGTGCAAGCTTATGACGAATATATCACCGAATTTGCTGATAATATCCTGAAATCCGCTTTGGAAATTAACCAAGCTATTCATTTGTTGTCGGCCAAGAAGCTGTTGCCCATCCTCAAACATACGATTCAGATCAATGAGTTGGAGAATGAGGCCGATGCACTGCTGCGCAGGAGTATCAAGGATTTGTTCCATAACGTGAAGGATCCTATCGAGCTGATCAAGAAGAAAGAAATTTACGAAATGCTGGAGTTAGCCAGTGATTTTTGCGAAGATGTTGCCAACACATTAGACACGATCATTATGCGGAATTCATAAGAAGGGGCACCCATGGACAGCATACTCTTAATTACCATATTGATTGTGTTTTTAGCGCTTGCATTTGATTTCATCAACGGATTTCATGATACGGCCAATGCTATAGCCACATCCGTCTCCACCCGGGCGTTATCCCCGCGCCAAGCCATTATCTTGGCTTCTCTCTTGAACTTTGTAGGAGCGTTGACCTTTACGGGCGTGGCCAAAGCTATCGGTGGACAAGTGGCCAATCCCGCTGATCTTGAATTTGGCCTGCAAATTGTCATTGCTGCTTTGTTGGCAGCCATTTCATGGAACCTGATCACCTGGTGGTTTGGGATCCCTTCTTCTTCCTCGCATGCACTTATCGGCTCGTTAGCTGGTGCAGTTGTCGCTTCTGCCGGATTTGAAGCTATTAATGCATCAGGATTTACCAAGATTATTTATGGATTATTACTTTCCCCGGTTATTGCTTTCACGGTAGGATTTCTGTTAATGTTCCTGCTTAAGAAAATATTTGCCCGGGCCAATCCCCACAGAGTCAATAATAAGTTTCGGATGACCCAAATTTTAACCACCTCATTTCAAGCGTTTACCCACGGTACGAACGATGCCCAGAAAGCGATGGGAATCATCACCTTTGCCCTGGTGGCCGGAGGATTTCAGGCAGATCTTGAAGTTCCGCTTTGGGTCAAGGTCGCCGCAGCCACAGCTATGGCTTTAGGTACTTCGGTCGGAGGTTGGAAGATCATCAAAACAATGGGTACGAAAATTTTCAAAATAGAGCCAATCAACGGGGTAGCCGCGGATTTAACATCTTCCGGAGTCATTCTAGCCGCGACATTAAACGAATTCCCTATCAGCACCACACATGCCATCACTTCTTCCATTCTGGGTGTCGGCTCGGCCAAGAAATTCTCCAGCGTGAAATGGAGCCTCGCCGGACGAATTATCACTACTTGGTTTATCACCATCCCTATCAGTGCCGTTCTCGCCGGGGTGTTCTATAAAGTCCTTTATATCTTATTTCTGTAACCCTGTATCTAGAGTAAAACTGTAAAGAATGACCGGAGTAACAATTAGCGGAATTGGAGTATCTTCTTGAGACTAGAGTAACTTAGCGGAACTGTGATCCCTTATTTCTTTGATTTTCACCTGATTTGCTGCCCTGAGGATCTACAGTATCTTATTTCTACAAAATTGTGGCTAAATCTACCCCAAATCAACGAATAGCGCCTTGTAGATCCCCATGCAGCTTCTAGGGTGTGGATTGTCACAAATAGAGCACCACAGTTCCGAGAAAAAGTTGCCTTCTACGCTATAGGAATGTTAGCAAACATTGCCTCGCTATGTATACGAATTTTACGATTATCACTTTGCCACTTTTAATATTCTTTCGCTTTTAGAAATATACTCTGCCATTTCCGCCAAAAGATAAGTCCTGATCCGTTCCTTACCACTGTTCTCTACTAGAAGATGCCTGTTAGTCAAATTGTGCAGAATAGTTCGGGCATATCTTGTGCTAACCTTTAAATGAAATGACAACTCTAATGGGGAAAATGGCCGAATCAATCTACGGGCAAATCGTATGGTTTCACTTTCCAAACAAGTCAAGTCATCAGGGACATTTAACGAGATAAATTTTCCAATAAAGGATAGCACAAGCTGTTGACATAATTTTGGATTCTCCGTTATAGAAAGATAAGCAATCGGTAGAACCAACCATCCGTCTAAAGCAAGATGACAATGACGCAAGCATAGATCTTTAAATCTCCAAGCTTCAATATCCCTTGCATGAGTGCGGTAACCCTGTATTTCAATAGTGCTCTTAACGTTTGCCGGCATGTAAGCCATATCCAAATACCTGTAGCCGTTCCCCAAGTCGCGAACTTCCCACTCCGGTAACAGGTGATCAAAGTTACCGGCCGCCGGATACCAAACCGAACGCAAAAACTCGGTCTCCCCATGACCCAACCCTTTCTCCAATAATTCCTTTCTCCTTCCATTCGTTTCGGATGTAATTTGTGAATGCATAAATTGGTCAAATGCCTGTTCGAATCTCATTAACACACTTCCTTCATATTAATATAGGGTCGAAAACGGAAAAACCGCCCTATTCATGTGTCCCTGCCAGTTTAGACTGGCGTAACCATGATTAGAGCGGTGTATGCTTTACGACCGTTTTTCAGTAGTATAACGCAAAAGTTTGTTTTATGCCAATAGAGTAACGTTAGCGGAACTGGAGTGCCTTATTTCGTTGATAATCCCGCGTTTGATTGGTTGGGGGATCTACAGTACCTTATTTCGGACAAATACGGTTAAATCTATTCAATTTAACGAAATAACGCATCGTAGATCCGCTAGACTCAAAAAAAGGGTGAATCGCGAGAAATAGCGCACTCCAGTTCCTCAAAACCGAATTTCGTTGATACCAACGAGTCAACGAACCGACGAACCAACGAACCGACGAACCGACGAACCAACGAATCAACGATACAATAATGGATCTACCGAATTAATGCTTCAACCTGCGGTCGAACAACAATTCACGGAGTTCTTGCTGCTTGCGCTTAGAGACCGGAACCCGGCTTAAGCTGTCCGGGGTATCTCCAAAACGCAAACAATCATTTTCGATCGAGGTAATCTTGGTTAAATTAACATAACAATCTTCGGCAATCTGCACGAAGGTGTCGTCGGTCATTAAACGGCTTCTCTGTTCATCCGACATTCTCATCTTTAAATGATAGATGCTGCTGTGAAAACTGACTAATCCCCGCATACCCACCTTGAAGTACAACGAATCCTTCCTTGGTTCAAACTGCTCATAGATGTCTTTTTCCGCTAACGTTAAATTCATCGTTCCAAACCCCCTTAGAAGATGTGATAACGCTTTCATTTTATCATATTATTTATTTTTTTAATAGTAATATTTTCATAGTTTTTTATGTTTCAATTTGAAATCCAGTGGGTAATTAAAAGTATAAATAATTAATTATTCAAAGGGATGTGAAAACCATGTTTTTTTGTGTACACTGCATGAGAATCCATGACGACAAAACCAACAAAGAAATAGTTTTTAATACGGGCTTTCATTACTTAAACTACGGCGAAAAAATTCCTATTGGAATATGCAAGACAGAAGAACCGGAAAAAAAGTTCCTTCATTAGATCATTTACATACAATAAAATCCTATACATAGTGAGGAGATGATTACATGGGAAAGTTACTGGACCAAGAATCGGTTCATCTTATGCAGGAGCTGCAAGCCATCGATTTTACAATGCAAGAGCTATCCATTTATTTGCAAAGCCATCCCAATGATTCTATAGTATCGTTACAATATAATGAATTAGCTGGAGAACGCAGAGAATCCATCCGGAGACTTGAAGCTCAAATGTGGATGAACAGTTCCTATCTTACACGCGATGACCAAGAAAACCCTGAATGGGACTTGGTGCCTATGCCTTGGCAGATTGGTTCATGAAGAGAGTAAAAGCTGTGGAATTCATATATTCAATATTTTAACAAACGATTTACAAAATAATAGAATGGACTTAACAATATCACTCTATGATTAAGTTTGTAATCATAAATCAGAGGAGTGATATTTGTTGTTGAAGAATCTG